>CAMLSH010000300.1 GCA_946482625.1 uncultured Opitutaceae bacterium | reverse complement strand
CCGGCGACGCCGATAAAGCTGCGGCGGATGCGACTGTCTTTGATGAGCAGGCCGACGACCCAGCGCGCGGTGTTGCTCGCGATGGCGAAGCAGATGCCCTGCGCGGGACGGATGATCGCGGTGTTCACGCCGATGACTTCGCCGTGAGTGTTGACGAGCGGGCCGCCGGAGTTGCCGGGGTTGAGCGCGGCGTCGGTCTGGATGACGTTGTCGATCAGGCGGCCGGACGCGCCACGGAGAGAGCGGCCGAGGCCGCTGACGATGCCGGCGGTGACCGTTTGTTGAAAACCCATCGGTGAACCGATCGCGATGGCGATCTGGCCGGGACGAATGGCATCGCTGTCGGCGAGTTTCAAATACGCGAGTTCGTCGGCGCTAATGCGCAGCACGGCGAGATCGGTGTCGGGATCGTCGCCGATCAGATCGGCCGAGAGTTTGCGACCATCGGCGAGGAAAACGGTGAGCTCTTTCCCGCCGTGAACGACGTGGCTGTTGGTGAGGATATAACCGTCGGGCGAGATGAAAAATCCGGAGCCAGAGCCGCCGGGCGCGTTGTTGCCGCGCACTTCGATGTGGACGACGGCGGGGTGTGCGGCCGCGACGGCGCCGGTTACGGCGTGGGAATAGGCGTCGAGGAGATTTTCATCTGCAGGCGCGTGGGAGACGGGCGTGAGCATTGCTTCCATGATTGGGCGAAGGAGTGGAGGAAGTGCGTTTTCGCAAATCGAGGCGGAGCGAATCGCCGGAGCGATCGCGCGAGATCGGGCTTAAGAGCGGTCCGGTGTATCGGACGCGTCCCACACGGTGAAGAGCACGAGGCTGACGAGTGTGATAAGAGCGAAGGTCATGGTGGCGAGCAGCCCACGCGCAAACGTGGGCCGTGGATGCGTAGTGGGTTGTTCAATGCAGGCCACCGCCGGCGCGAATTTCTTCGCCGGTGAGCCAGCCGGAGTCGTCGGAAGCGAGGAAAACGGCGATGGAGGCGATGTCGGCGGGTTGGCCGGTGCGACCGAGCGGTGTCTGGGCGACGATGGCTTTCTCCATGTCGGAACCGGCCAAGCCGCTGGCGTGCGTGCCCTCGGTTTCGACGACGCCGGGATTGAGCGCGTTGACGCGGATTTTTCGGGCGCCGAGTTCTTTCGAGAGCACGCCGGTGATCGCGTCGACGGCGCCTTTGGTGCCGGTGTAGACGGCGCTCTCGGGCGGCGTGATGCTGGTGACGACGGAGCCGATGTTGATGATGCTGCCGCCGCTCTCTGGGAAGAGCTTCACGGCTTCTTGCGTGGTAAGAAGCAGGCCAAGGACGTTGATATTGAACTGGCGGTGGAAGTGTTCGGGCGTGATCGCGGCCAGCGCGCCGAATTCGTAAACGCCGGCATTGTTCACGAGAATGTCGAGTTTGCCGAAGGCGGTCTTGGTTTCGGCGACGAGACGGACGATGTCGGCTGGGTTGGCGACGTCGCCTTGGACGGCGATGGCTTTACCGCCGGCTTTGGTGATCTCGGCGACGACTTTGTCGGCTCCGGCTTTGCTGGAGGCGTAGTTGACGACCACTGACGCGCCTTCGGCGGCGAGGTGTTTGGCGATGGACGCGCCGATGCCTTTGGAGGCTCCGGTGACGAGGGCGGTTTTACCCGCGAGTTTTTGTGTATTCATGATGGTATGGAGGAAAAGGGAGGGGAACGGTCTCGCGAAGGAGGCGAAGGGAACGAAGGTTCGGAACGGGAGATCAGGACGTGGGTGGGGACCAGCCGCCGCCGAGGGCTTTGATGAGGGCGACGTGCGTGATCCAGCGTTGACCGGTGAGCTGCGCGTCGGCGCGTTCGACTTCGAGGGCGGTGCGCTGGGCATCGACGACTTCGAGATAGCTGACGTAGCCAGCGTCGTAGCGTTTCTTAGAAAGGTCTGAGCCGCGCCGGGCGCTGGCGACGGCGCGGGTTTGGGCGTCGGCCTGTTGCGCGAGGAGTTGCGACGCGGTGAGCGCGTCCTGGACTTCGCGGAAGGCGATGAGCACGCGCTGGCGGTAGGTCGCGAGGGTTTCTTCGTAAGCGGCGCGGGAGCGGGCGAGGTTGGCGCGGTTGCGGCCGCCTTGGAAAAGCGGAAGATAGAGGCTCGGGCCGATCGACCAGAGTTTGCTGTCGCTCTTGAAGAGCTCGTCGATATCGGCGCTGGCGTATCCGAAGTTTCCCGTCAGCGAGAGGGCGGGGAAGAACGCAGCCTTGGCGAGGCCGATGCGGGCGTTGGCGGCGGCGAGGGTGCGCTCGGCGGCGGCGATGTCGGGGCGGCGGGTGAGGAGTTCGCTGGGCAAGCCGGATGGGATTGCGGGGAGGGTGGAGATGCGCGCGGCTGCGTCGGTGATGGTTGAGGCAGCGGCGGTGAACTCGGGCGCTGGCTGACCGAGGAGGACGGCGAGAGCGTTTTGGGTGGAGGAGCGGCGGAGCGTGAGAGCGGCGGCGTCGGCTTCGGTGGTGGAGAGTTCGGTCTCGGCGCGGGCGACGTCGAGATCGCCGGCGTTGCCGCTGTTGTAGCGGGCTTGAACAAGCTGCAGCGCGTCGCGACGCAGGCCGATGGTGGCGGTGACGACGCGGAGTTCGTGGTCGAGCGCACGGAGCGTGAAGTAGGTGGAGGCGACTTCGGCGGTGAGCGAAAGACGGGCGGCGTCGTAGGTGGCGCCGGAGGCTGCGAGTTCGGCGCGGGTGGTTTCGTTGAGGCGGCGAACGCGGCCGAAGAGATCAAGTTCCCACGTGAGATCGAGCGGGAGGCGGTAGGTCGTCGTGCGCTGGACGGGGAGAGTGTTGTCGATTGCGCGCGTGTTGTTTTCGCGAGTGGCGGACGGATTGAGCGCGAGCGAGGGCAGGTAGCTGGAGCGGGCGACACCGGCGATGGCGCGGGCTTGCTCGACCCGGGCGAGGGCTGCGCGGAGATCCTGATTGGCGGCGAGTGCGGTTGACTCGAGTTGATTGAGCGTGGGGTCGTCGAAGATGAGCCACCAAGCGGACGGGAGTGGGACGGACGGGTCGCTGGCGCTCCCCGCTACGTCGCGGTAGGCGGCGGGTGCGGCGGTTTCGGGTTTGCGGTAATCGGGACCAACCGAGGGCACGGCGTGTAGTGAGCTTGTGGCGACGCCTGCGAGGAGAGTGACGAAGGTGAGTGCTTTCATGGTGATGGATGGAAATGGATAAGGCAGTGGCCAGGTCGCGCGTCCGCTGGAGGGCGAGGCGCGCGGTTTTGAGTGAGTGATTTTTTCGGAGTGGCGACCGGGCGGTGGACTCAGCGTGCGGTGAAACCGCCATCGACGAGAAGGTCGTGGCCGGTGACGAAGGAGGCGCCGGGCGAGCAGAGCCAGACGACGGCGGAGGCGACCTCCTCGGGCGTGCCGAGGCGGCCGATCGGGTGTTGCGCGGCGTAGGCGTTGCTCGCCTCGGTTTCGCCTTCGCCGAAGAACGAGTCGAAACTCGGCGTGCGAATGCCGGCGGGCGAAACGCTGTTCACGCGCACGCCCTGTTGCGCGAACTCGAGCGCGGCGGATTTAGTGAGGCCGATGACGGCGTGTTTGCTCGCGATGTACAGGCCGACACCGGGGAACGCGACGCTGCCGCCGAGTGAGGCGTTGTTGACGATCGCGCCGCCGCCTGTGCGCAACATCGCGGGGATTTGATGTTTCATGGCGAAGAAAACGCCGCGGACATTCACGTCGAATATTGCGTCGTACGTCTCGTTGGTCTGCTCGGGTATGGGAGCGGCCGGCCCGAGGATGCCCGCGTTGTTGAAGGCGATATCGAGACGACCGAAGGTCGCGAGCGTGCGCTCGACGAGCGCGAAGTGATCGGCTTCGCGAGTAACGTCGGTGCGGACGAACAGCGCGGCGCCACCGGCGGCTTTGATTTCAGTGACGACCGCATGGCCTTCGGCGTCGCGACGGCCGGCAACGACCATGCGCGCACCTTCGCGGGCTAGCGCGAGCGCAGTGGCACGGCCGATACCGGAGGTGCCGCCGGTGACGATGGCGACTTTGTCAGCGAGGCTGGGAGTCGAGAGGTTCGTTTTCATCGGAAGCGTTTTTCGAGATGAGATCGGTGGTGGAATCAACGTATCAAACGGTGGCGTGGGCGTCGTCCGGGAGGCTCCGCGGCAATTTCGCTTCGACGACGGGTGCGGGCTTTTTCACGCCGAGTTTTTCCAGCACGACGTAGAAGATTGGCGTGAGGAAGAGGCCGAAGATCGTGACGCCGATCATGCCGGAGAAGACGGCGATACCCATGGCCTGACGCATTTCGGAGCCGGCGCCGCTGGAAACGACGAGCGGAAAGACGCCGGCGATGAAGGCGATGCTCGTCATCAGAATCGGGCGCAGACGAAGGCGGGAGGCCTCGAGGGCGGCTTCGACAACCCCTTTGCCTTCCTCGCGGAGCTTCACGGCGAATTCCACGATCAGAATCGCGTTTTTGGCGGCGAGGCCGATGAGCACGATCAGGCCGATCTGCGTGAAGATGTTGTTGTCGCCATCGGCAAGCCAGACGCCGGCCATTGCGGCGAGAAGCGCCATAGGAACGATCAGCAACACGGCGAAGGGCAGGCGGAAGCTTTCGTACTGTGCGGCGAGGACGAGGAACACCAGCAGGATGCTGAGCGGGAAGATGTAGAGCCCGGTATTACCGGCGACGATACGCTGGTAGGTGAGCTCCGTCCAATCAAGCGCGATGCCTTTGGGCAGGACTTCGGCGGCGATCCGCTCCATCGCGGCCTCGGCTTCGCCCGAGCTGTAACCGGGTGCGGGCGCACCGCTGATGTCGGCGGCGGCGTAACCGTTGTAGCGCATGGCGCGGTCAGGGCCGTAGGTTTCTTTTACGGTGACGAGCGAGCCGAGTGGGACCATCTGGCCGGCGGCGTTGCGCGTTTTGAGGCGAGTGATGTCCTCGGCTGTGGTGCGGAATTGCGCGTCGGCTTGAGCCACGACCTGATAGGTGCGGCCGAAGCGGTTGAAGTCGTTTACGTAGAGCGAGCCGAGGTTGATCTGCATCGTCTCGAAGATGTTTTGGAGCGGCACGCCCTGCTGTTTTGCCTTGGCGCGATCGACGTCCACTTCGAGTTGCGGCGTGTTGATCGTGAAGCTGGAGAAGATGCCGGCGAGTTCGGGCGTCTGATTGGCGCGGGCGACGAGTTCCTGCGTGGCGCGGTAGAGTTCGTCATAGCCGAGGCCGGCGCGGTC
>CAMLSH010000299.1 GCA_946482625.1 uncultured Opitutaceae bacterium | reverse complement strand
CAGCTTTTTCCGTCTTTGGAGTCACGAAAGGTCGAGAACCTCTTCTTTGCCGGTCAGATCAATGGCACATCGGGGTACGAAGAAGCGGCAGCACAGGGATTGATCGCTGGCGTGAACGCAGTGCGCAAGGTCCGGACCCAACCGCCGCTGGTCATCCAGCGACATGAGGGCTACGTCGGCGTTCTGATCGATGATTTGGTGACTAAGGGCACTCGGGAACCGTATCGGATGTTTACCAGCCGCGCGGAGCATCGGTTGCTCTTCAACCATGCCAGCGCGGAGCTGCGCTTGCTTCATCATGCGCGTGAGCATGGCTTGGTTTCTGCCGATCGGCTGGAGCGTATGGAGGAAAAGAAGCGCCAAGTGGATCGCTGGGTGGCGGCGTTCGAGGTGACGCGCGCGCCGCTAGGGCAGGGGAGTCTGGGAGATGCCGTGCGACGGGCCACGACTGGTGGGGGAGTGATACCAACTTATCCGCAGCCGTTTGCCGAGTTGTCCCCGGCCATCCGTGACGAGGTGCTTTATCGTGTCAGTTACCAAGGCTACTTGGCTCGTGAGCAGCGGCAGATCGAGAAGCTTTCTGCTGTGGAGAAGATCAAGATTCCGGCGGATCTCGACTTTCTCGCCATCCGCGGTCTGCGGAAGGAAAGCGCGCTCAAGTTGCATGAGTTCAAGCCTTACACACTGGGACAAGCGGCCCGTATCAGTGGAGTTAACCCTGCAGATATCAGCATCTTAATGGTCTACATCGAGGCTAATCGCGCGACGCGACGCGAGGGGTAGCAGGCGAGGGGAACGGCTGACGGCCGCCGACCACGAGCGTCAGGAATGTCTGTAACATTTGTGAAACGCCCGGGTAAAATCGCTCGGCTTGGCTGAGGGGAGAGCTTAGCTTCCGTGCAAATATGACGGACAGCAAAGCGAAGAAAATCTTGATCGTGGATGACGAAGCCGATGTCACCGAACTGGTTTCTTACCATCTCAAGGCCAAGGGATATTTGGTGGAGGCGATTAATAATCCCAATAACAGCCTCGGCACCGCGCGCACATTTTTGCCCGATTTGGTGATTCTCGATGTGATGATGCCTGACCTGAACGGCGTGCAAATCTGCCGTTTGCTGCGAGCCGATCCGCAGCTCAAGAAAGTCCCCGTGATTTTCCTCACGGCCAAAGCCGAGGAGTCGGATCGTATCCAAGGTCTGGAAACGGGCGCCGACGACTACATTTGTAAGCCATTTAGCACCAAGGAGCTTGTGCTCCGGGTTCAATCGATTTTACGTCGCTCGTCGGAGGGCGCCGGCGAAGAAATCAAGAGGCTCCAAGCCGGCGAGATCGTGATCGATATCGAACGGCACGAGGCGGTGGTCTCGGGCAAACCGATCGAGCTGACCGCGACCGAGTTCAAGCTGCTCCGTCTGCTCATGGAACGGCGCGGCCGCGTGCAGACCCGCGAGCATCTCCTCATCAACGTGTGGAACTACGAGACCGAAATCGAAACGCGCACGGTCGATACGCATGTGCGGCGACTCCGCGAGAAACTCGGTGGCGAAGCCGACTGGATTGAGACCATCCGCGGGGTGGGGTACCGGCTCGCCGAGCGCAAAGTCCAGACATGCTTTACCTGATCACCGCCGCGCTCGTTGTGGCGCTGGTTGTTTTGTTGAGACGGCATTGGGCGCATCGTCGCGCGATGCGCAGCCTGCATCAGGCGATCCTGCAAAAGCAGCCGCTCCTGCGTGAGGATCTTCCCGGGGCGCTGAGCGAAAGCTGGGATCAACTCTGCCGCGAAACCAACGAGCTGATCTCCGAGGTCACCCGACTCCAGCATCAGCGCACGGGGCAACTCGCGCAGCTTGAGGCGACGCTTGGCAGCCTCCAGGAGGCGGTCTTGATCGTGGATCGCGACAATTACATCTTACTGGCTAACAACGCGCTCCAGGAAATTTTCCCCAAGGCGACCAACAGTCTCCACCAACGTCTCGAACGGGTTTTGCACAGCGTAACGTTCCTCGCCTATGTCGAATCCGTGCGCAAAAACGAGGCCGAGCCGCAGCACGAAATGGAGTTTGCCGACGGCAATCGCTCCCTCTGGGTTGAGGTCACCGGCACCACGATTCCTCCGCTCAACGGCGTGCAGGGCCCGTGGGCGCTTTTCGTGCTCCACGACATCACCAAGCAGAAAAAACTCGAAGCGGTTCGCAAAGATTTCGTCGCCAACGTCTCCCATGAGCTGCGCACGCCGCTCAGCATCATAAAAGGCTATACCGAGACGCTCGTGGACGGGCACCGCGACATGCCAGTGACCGATCGCGACAAATTTCTCCGCACCATCCAGCGCCACACCGAGCGCCTCAATTCACTCCTGGAAGATCTGCTCACGCTTTCGCGTTTGGAGTCCATCAACCCGGGTCTGCGCCGCGAATCCACGGGCCTGTCTGCGCTCATCGCCACAGTGATCGACGACTATCGTGCACGCCCGGCCGCGGCGGATCACCAGCTCCATTTCGCGATCGATCCGAACGTCGGCGAACTCCTACTCGACCCGCTCAAGATCACGCAGGTTTTGGAGAATCTGCTCGATAACGCGCTCAAATACACGCCCAAGGGCTCGCATATCGACGTGTCCGCACGGCGGCGCGAACAGGAAGTGGAAGTGTGCATACGCGACAACGGCCCGGGCATTCCCGCCGACGACCTTCCCCACATTTTCGAGCGCTTCTACCGCGTCGATAAAGGCCGCTCGCGCGACAAGGGCGGCACCGGCCTCGGCCTCAGCATCGTGAAGCATATCGTCCAACTCCACGGCGGACGCGTTTGGGTGGAGAGCACGCTAGGGCAGGGGACCGCGTTCTTTTTCGGACTGCCGGTCCGCGTGAATTCCTGATCGCGATCGGGCGCTCCGCTGAGACGCGTCACACACACGCGCGCATCTCCGCGATCCTTCCCGCGACCAAGCTCCGCGCAGGTTCGCACGCTTTACGCTTTCTCGCGCCCCGCCTCCTCTGCTAGCTCCCCGGCGTGGATAATGCCGTTAGAACTGCCGACTACCTGGCCCGCCGCGACACTCGTCTGGCGGACCTCAAAACCTTTCTCGCCGAAACCCTGCCCGGCAAACCGCCGCTCACCTTGGAGATCGGTTGCGGCCACGGGCACTACCTCACGGGCTACGCGACCGCTCACCCAGAGGCGTTCTGCATCGGCATCGATCTGCTGAACGATCGCATCCTCCGTGCGGCCCGCAAACGCGACCGCGCCAGGCTGACTAACCTCATTTTTCTCCAAGCCGAGGCGCGTGAGTTCCTCGATGCGCTTCCACCTGATGCGACTCTCGCCGACGTGCTTATTTTGTTTCCCGACCCGTGGCCCAAGCGTCGGCACCACAAAAACCGCATACTGCAGCCCGACTTTCTAGCCGCCTTGGCCAACAAGTGCGCACCGTCGGCCCGCCTGTGTTTCCGGACCGACTACGCGCCCTATCACACGCACGCGCACCGCGCCGTTGCCGCCCATTCTGACTGGAAACACGATCCGTCGGCAGTGTGGCCTTTCGAGCTGGAGACCGTCTTCCAAAGCCGCGCGGACGCTTACCAATCGCTGATCGCCCGCCGCGCCACGCCGCCTGCGAACCACGGATAACGCCAGATTCCAGCGGGCCTCGCGACTATTACGATAAGTTGAGCCGGCCAAATGTGACGGTCGTGCTAATTCCGGGCGCATCCATAAGCCGGATTGATTTCAATTATTGACGAGGGGGAACGCGTTTGCCTACGTCATCGCCTTTTCCACTGATCAAACGCTCATCCGCGCAGACATGCCCGCACTCAAGAAATTAGCCTTTTCGATGTCGATGCTCGCCTCTGGCGCGACTGCGTTTGCCGCGGAAGGCGGTCACGAAAAAGCCGAGTCGCTTAAAGGCTTTCTCGGTCTCCCGATTACCAACAGCATTCTCTATAGTGTACTGATCACGGTCGCGATTATCGTACTCGTCCGCACGCTCGTCGCCACGCCTAAGATCGTCCCTACTCGCGGCCAGGCGATTGTAGAAAGCGCAGTCGACGGGCTTCGCGGGCTATACGAACCCATCGTCGGCAAGAAAGCCATGCCGATGGCCTTCCCGGTTCTCATCACGCTTTTCATCTTCATCGTCTTTCACAACTGGTCCGGCCTCATTCCAGGCGTAGGCACCATCGGTTGGGGCCACGACGTCGACGGCCATTTCCATGTAACCACTCCGCTGGTACGTCCCCACACGTCTGAACTCAACGGCACCATCGCCCTCGCGCTCGTTTCCTTCGGAGCTTGGTTCATCATCGTGATGCGTTACGCCGGCCCGGGACTTCTCATCAAAGACCTTTTCGGTAACAAAGCGGACAAGAAGGAACTCGCTCCGGCCATGTACTGGGGCCTCTCGCTGGTCTTCATCGTCGTCGGCTTTATTGAAGTCGTTTCGATCTTCATCCGTCCGGTCACGCTCTCGATGCGTCTCTTCGGAAACGTCTTCGGTGGCGAAAATCTCCTCCACGCGATGCATTTCCTGCCGCCGTTCTACTTCCTCGAACTGCTGGTCGGCTTTGTCCAAGGCCTTGTCTTCACGCTCCTGACTGCCGTCTACATCGGCCTGATCTGCAATCACGGCGATGACCACGACGAAGAACATGGCCACGGCCATGACGCCCACGCCAAGGAATCCGCCCACTGACCCATTTCGCAGTCGGGAGCATGTATCCAATAAACGTGCACGGCTGAGAGAACGAACAAAAATAATCCAACCACCACGCACATGATCCTCGCAGAAATCACTGGCAACATCGCCTCCGCCGCCGGCCTCATCGCCGCCGCCACCGCTGTCGGTCTCATCGGCACCAAAGCCGCTGAAGCTGTCGGCCGTAATCCCGCCGCCTCCGGCAAGATCCTCGTCCAATCCATTCTCGGTATGGCGCTCGCAGAAGGTCTCGGCCTCCTCGCGCTGTTCCTCGCCAAGTAAGTTGTCTCTTTGATACCTGCCGCGCGGCATCGCATCGATCCGCGCGGCGAGTCTCCTTCCCCTTTCAGCCATTCCCATGTTCTCCTTCATCCTCGCTGCCGCAGCACCTACTGTTGAAGCACACTCGGCTCACGCTGCCGAAGGTGGTCTTGTGCAGGAATTGGTAACCAAGTTTGGCATCGATGCCGTGAACATCGGCATGCAGCTCGCCAGCTTCACGATCCT
>CAMLSH010000298.1 GCA_946482625.1 uncultured Opitutaceae bacterium | reverse complement strand
TCAGCGACGTCCCTCTGCGGCGGATTCAGGTGACAGGAGTTCCTTTGGGGACGGATATCGCCGAGCTCCGCTTCATTTCTGAAGAGCCGGGCGTGCCAGAAGGGCCGTTTCCCGATGCGCGGCGACTTGCCTTTGCGGTTTATAATTTCTCTCTCGATCCATGAGCGAGCTGGTAGACGCGCGGTATCGCGGGAAGACCGCGCGGCTCTTCTTTCTCTGTGCTTGCCAGTCGAAAAGTTAGTCCCATGTTCGGATGAACGTATAGCCGAAGCGGTCGTGATCGAAGCTCACGAGCCGCAGTCTCTTTCCTAAACTAAATAAACACCCATCACCCTTCGCATCATGTCCAAAGCCGCTCCTGCCAAAGCTGATCCCAAGTCCGCCGCCGTCGTCACCGCCGCACACGCGCGCGACAAGAACATCGACCTCGCCCTCTCTTCCATCACCAAGCAATTCGGCGAGGGCTCGATCATGCGCCTCGGCAGCAATGCCAAGATGAAGGTCGAAACGCTCTCGACCGGCTCGCTCGCCCTCGATCTCGCCCTCGGCGTGGGCGGTCTGCCGAAGGGCCGCATCATCGAAATCTACGGACCGGAGTCCTCCGGTAAGACGACGTTTTGTTTGAGCGTCATCGCCGAGGCGCAGAAAAGGGGCGGGCTCGCGGCGTTCATCGACGTCGAGCACGCGCTTGATCCGAAGTACGCGCGTGTCGTTGGCGTGAACCTGGACGACTTGCTCGTTTCCCAACCCGACTCCGGTGAAGACGCGCTCAACATCATGGAGACGCTGATCCGCTCCAACAGCATCGACGTCATCGTCCTCGATTCGGTCGCCGCGCTGATCACGAAGGCCGAGCTCGACGGCCAGATGGGCGACATGACGATGGGCAGCCAGGCGCGCCTGATGTCGCAAGCGATGCGCCGTCTCACGGCGGTCGTCAGCAAGACCAATTGCGTGTGTATTTTCACCAATCAGATCCGCGAAAAAATCGGCGTCATGTTCGGGAGCCCTGAGACGACTTCCGGTGGACGCGCGCTGAAATTCTTCGCCTCGATCCGCATCGACATCCGCCGCAAGGACCAGATCAAGCTTCCCGACGGCAAGATCATCGGCAATCGGACGAAGATCAAAATCGTCAAAAACAAAGTCGCCCCACCCTTCACCGAGGTGGAGTTCGACATCATGTACGACGAAGGCATTTCGAAGACCGGCTCGCTGCTCGACCTCGCGCTTGAGCACAAGATTCTGGAAAAGAAAGGCGCGTGGATCGCGTACAACGGCGAACTCATCGGCCAAGGCCGCGACGCCGCGAAGCAGACGCTCAAGGACAAGCCCGAGGTCGCGCAGAAAATCACGGAAGCCGTGCTCGCGAAGGTGAACATCACCGGCGGCGCGACCGTGACGGGCGAAGCGTCAGAGTAAGTCGGCGTTTTTAAGATTGGCGGGAGGATTTCGTTGGATGCAGTACTGCCTATCGAGGGCAGTGCTCATCCGGCGGTTTGCCAGCATAGCGAATAACCCAAAACCAGCTTCGCCGGCGGAGAACTTCACTCAATTCCATCCATGAAGAAACTCCTCCTCGCTTCCGCGCTGATCGTTTTCGTCGGCGCTTTCCAATCGGGTTGTGTAGTCGGTCGTCGCACGATCGCCCTGCCCGTCCCCGCCGCTGCCACTGCGACGGCTCCCGCGCAAAAAGGCACCGTTTACCTCGAAGCCGTCACCGATGATCGCCGCTTCGAAAACAAGCCGGCTGAACCTTACACACCATCGATCGATGGCGATGTGAATGAAATGTCCGCCGAACAGCGGAGCATGATGATTGGCCGCCAGCGCGGCGGCTTTGGAAATGCGATGGGCGATATCGCGTTGCCCGCGGGTGAAAACGTCCAAAAACGAGTGACCGCGCTTTTTGGAGAAGCCCTAAAACGCCGCGGTTATGCGCTTTCCACCGACGCAGCGGCGGCGAACAAGGCAGGCATTTCGATCAAAGAGTTTTGGGCGTGGTTCACACCGGGTATGTGGTCGGTCAGCTTCGAGGCTCGCATCAGTTGTGTGTTGTCTGTGACGACGCCGGCAGGCGTGAAGGAGATCACGGTGACCAGCCAGTCGTACAACGGCGGACAGGTGGCGAGTGATGCGAACTGGCAGCTCGCGTATACACGCGCGTTCGAAGATTTCCTGAAAAAACTGGATGCGGAGCTGGCAACCGCCGGCTTCTAAGCCGGTTTTCTCTGGCGCGTCTCCTCTTCGATCTCGTGTCGAAGCGTTTGTTGGAATCGCTCGGGCCAGTCGAGTCGGCCTGAGCGAGCCATTGGTTGGACGGCGAAGGGCGCCTCATCGCGCTCTCGCTCACGAGAGCTCCGGCGGCGACGGTAGTCGGAGCCCGCATCCGGCGGAACCTCGGCGTTTTTTTTGCTACATTATATATGACTCTCCAGTCCCGTCTTTTTCAGTCTTACCCATTCTTACCCATGAATCGCTTACCCATTTTTCTATGCTCCATCGTGTTGCTCGTCGGTCTTCCGGCTCATGCGGCGGAATCTTCTAAACCTGAGCTGGTTTCCACCACAGCGGGAAAAGGCGGTGGGAAGCAGTGGAACAGCATTGAGGAACTTCAGAAGGCGGCCGATGCGGGCGATCCGGTCGCCTGTTACGACCTCGGCGAAATGCATCTCGCGGGTCAGCAGGTGCCGCGGGATGTCGCGAAAGCCGTGGTGTTGCTCGAACGCGCAGCCGACGCGGGTAATGCGAACGCCGCGTTCCGGCTCGGCAAGCTCAACGCCGACGGCGAGATCGTTCCTAAAAATCTTCCGGAGGCGTTTGCCCGGTACGAGGCCGCGGCGACCGCCGGCGTCGCCGAGGCTCAGTTTAATCTCGGCGCTATGTACGCGAGTGGTCGCGGCGTGAAACGCAATTATGTCGAAGGACTCGCGTGGCTGATCGTTGCGGCGAAAAACGGCGCGGATGCCGGCGGCGAGCAACAACTCCGCGAACATCTCACCAAGGCGAAGCGGACGGCGATCATCGCCGATGCCGAAAAGCGCGCAGCCGCGATCACGCAAGCCGCAGGCGAACCCAAGACCGCCGCGAAAAACACGGCGCCGGCGTCCGGTTCGATGAATGCGCCCGCTGCTGCGCGTTCCGACACCAAAGTGAAACTCGGCGCGCCGCCTGCTCCCGACCGTATCCAGTTTTCTCCTCCAGCGCCGGGCGGATTGAACATGCCGTCGATGCCGCCGGTGCCGCCGCCGGCGTCCCCATCGGAGCCTGAATCCGGCCCGGCGGTGAAGTTGATTTCCCCCATCGGCCGACCGGTTTCCTGGAGCAGTCTTTCTGCGCTCGAACGCGCGGCGGAGCGGCGTCAGCCGGACGCATTGTCCGATCTCGGTCAGGTGCTGCTCGCAGGCAAACTGGTGCCGGCGGATCCGGAGCGCGCCGTGCTGATGCTGGAGCGCGGCGCGGAGGCAGGATCGCCCGACGCGGCTTACCAGCTCGCTGAAGTGTTGGTGAAAGGCGTGGACCAGCCGAAGGACGATGCGAAAGCGCTGACACTTTATCGGCAGGCGGCCAAAGGAGGCTCGCCGATCGCGATGTTCAATGTCGGTGCGTTCCTGGCGAACGGACGGGGTGCGCCGCGCGATTACACCGAGGCGTTTGCCTGGTTGCTCGTGGCCAAGAAATATGGCGTCGAGCGCGCGGAGATTGAGGGCCGCATCCGTGCCCACTTGGAGAAAAAATCGCCCGATCAAATCGCGGTGGCCGAGCAGCGCGCGGCGTCACTGGATCAGGAGATCGCGGCGGCGTTGAAGAGCCGCGGCTGAAGCACGGGCGCTTAAAAACGACAAAAGCCACGCCGGCCAAGACGTGGCTTTTGCGGTCGGTTCGAAGTGAGTGCTGCCTCAGCGTTTCGGTTTGGTGCGCGGGACGGAGACTTCGTACCCGCTTTCCAAGGACGCTTTAATCGTTTCGTAGTCGCGGCGGATCACGAGGGCGCTGAGATCGGACGCGGCTGTGGAAGTAGACGCGTCGCTTGCGGCGGCGACGGCCGCTTCCTCGGGAGAATTGGCGTCGATGGGTTCGGTGGGCTCTTCGTAGATTTCCCCACCGACGACGAGTTCGGCTTGGGGGTTTTTGGCGAAGTAATCGGCGGCGGCGCGTTCGAGCGCTTGCAAGCGTGTGCGCAAAGACGCGACGAGTCCGGGCGGGGGCGGTTCAGTGTGGGTAACGCGGCCGAAGCGCGGATGCGTGAGGGAGGTCGATGTGGAGCCGCGGTTAAAGCTGAGTTCGGAGTAGTTTTCGCCAGCGATAGCGGTCAGCTCGGGTTTGAGCTCTTTGTTCGCGAGATCGTCGAAGGACACGGTGTATTCCTCAGGGCTCATCTCGAAATAGCGGCGGGCGGCATCGTGGGCTTTGGCGAGGTTGCGTTCTACCAGGAGCTGACGCTCGGCGATGGCGCGGCGGGCTTGGGCGCGAGCCTTGGGTTCGCGCGTGACGGCGATTTCCTGGCCGCCGCGGGTGGTGACGCTGACGCGCGATTCGCTGAGCGAGAGTGAAAGCGCGGAGTAGTCTTCGCCGAGGAGGCTCGCAGGCGCGGGATCGATCCAGCCGTTGTCGATCAAACTGCCCGCATAGGCGTAGCCGCTGTCTTCCGCGATCATGGATTCGAGCGCGGCTTGATCGATCGCGCGGAGGTTTTTCTCGATGGTCGCGCGCTGCGCGTCGGTGAGCGGCATGACATGTTGGATACTGCCGAGGGTGTTGTGTTCTAGGAGCACAACGTCGGAGGCGCGGAGGACTTCGATTTCAGCCGAGGCGGCGGCGCTGAAGTCGGGCAGCGTTTCATCGGGGTAAGCGGCTTTCAGCGCGCTGAGCGTGACAGACTCGGCCTCGGGATTGGTGGCGAAATATTTGAGGGCCGTTTCGCCGACTCGCTGAAGCTGTGGCGTGAACTCTTTTTGCGCGCGCTCGGTTTCGTGGCGGCGGGCGTCGTCGATGACCCAAGCCTTGACTGCGTAGGTGGCGATGCGCCCGAGAAAGTCTGGTGTGAGAGTTGAGACAAGGGGGAGACTGCCTTTGAGCGACTCGATGGAATGGCCGCGGATGAGGATGCCGTCATCGCGAGCGACGAGTACGCTGGTGAGCGGTTTTGCGGGCGTGGGCATCATCGAGATGAGCTGGTTGGCGATCATCGTTTCTTGAAACGAGCGACGGCCGAGCGCGTTGCT
>CAMLSH010000297.1 GCA_946482625.1 uncultured Opitutaceae bacterium | reverse complement strand
TGGCCGCCTGCGCACCCTTTACGCCCAGTGAATCCGAATAACGCTTGCAGTCTCTGTATTACCGCGGCTGCTGGCACAGAGTTAGCCACTGCTTCCTCTCCGGGTTAAGTCAGGCTGCATTCTGTTAAAATTCAGCGTTTCTTCCCCAGTGACAGAGGTTTACAATCCGAAGACCTTCATCCCTCACGCGGCGTCGCACCATCAGGCTTTCGCCCATTGTGAATGATTCGAAACTGCTGCCACCCGTAGGTGTCTGGACCGTGTCTCAGTTCCAGTGTGGCTGATCATCCTCTCAGACCAGCTACCCGTCTTAGCCTTGGTGAGCCGTTACCTCGCCAACTAGCTGATAGGCCGCGAACTCCTCTCCTAGCGTCAGGCCTTGCGGTCCCCGACTTTGGTTGGTCTCTCAGGAGAGAGGCCACCGTATGCGGTATTAATTCGCCTTTCGGCGAGCTATTCCCCACTTGGAGGTAGATTGTTCACGTGTTACGCACCCGTTCGCCACTGCGTTTCAAATGTATTGCTACACCTGAAACACCGTTCGACTTGCATGTCTTAACCACGCCGCCAGCGTTCATTCTGAGCCAGGATCAAACTCTCCGAAAAGAGTTCTGAACCTAGTGATTCTGAACTACTGGTTTTGCTGACTTACGTCAGCTAACCATATCTATCTGAATTGTTGATTGGGGGTCCCAATCAATCGCACAAAGTAAATTTCAAAGAGCGACCTTCGTTAGTGAAGGGAAGGAAGATCAAGAATTATTGCCGCGCTTTCGTCAAGAGTTTTTCGAAAGTTTTTTCGAATTTCTATCAGAAGTTTTGGCTCAAAATCCTCAAAGAACTTTCCTCATCAGCGGCGTTTTTGAAGCGCCGTCCGTCGAAGGGAGTGCGGACAATGCTTTCCATGTCCTCGGGCTCAAGATGTTTTTTCATTTTATCTCGGATGAAGCGTTAACCCATTAATTATCAATTTGTTACACGTCGACTTTTTTTGAGTCTGCCGCGAAATTGGCCGCCGATCGAGATTCAAATCCGCTCAAATCGGAATTGAAATAGTGTATTCAAAATTCAGTTACGTATCAAATTCGCCGCTCTTGCCACGAGAGACGGCGTAGCGTTTTTTCGGCGAACCGCATGAGCCAGATTATCCTCACCACTTCCAGCCGCCTCGCCTCGTTTAGCCGCTCCAGCAGCGCCCAAGCCAAATCCCTGCGCTCCTATTTGTCGCGCTTGGGGTGTCCTTCGTTCCTCACGGCCGACCCCGACGGTCAGCGTTTAGGTTCGGGGGGCGGCACCGTGAACGCACTCCATAGCTGCTGGCGCGCAGGTCGACGCGCCAAAGGGAAGCCCCCTCGCTTCGGAGACTGGCTGCGGGGAGAACAAACGCTGGTGCTCCACGCGGGAGGGGAGAGCCGACGGCTGCCAGCCTACGCGTCCGTGGGGAAGGCATTCATTCCCATGCCGAAGGCGGCGGGGGCCGAGCCGCGACTCCCGCAACCGTGGCTGGCCGATTATCAGCTGCCCCAACTGCAGCAGACCCTTCTCGGCGCGGGCCCGAGTGCGTGCGTACTGGTCGCCTCAGGTGACGTGTGGCTGGATTTCGACGCCTCCTCGTTCGACGATACGGGCGCAGATATCACCGGCGTTGGAATGCGCGTCAGCGCGGAGGTCGCCCAGCATTTTGGCGTGTATTTTGTGGCGAAATCGGCTGGCCGGATCGAGTCGGGAGGAGCGCAGCCAATCGAGTTTTTCCTTCAGAAACCCTCTCCCGCCGAGGTGCGTCACTTCGAGGCGGACTACGACTTCTACGTCGATACAGGGATGTGGTTACTCAGCGCGCCTGCCGTGGAATTTTTGTTCAAACGCTGCGGCTGGTCCGAGGAGCAACAGCGTTTCGCCACCAAAAGCGGCCTCCCTCTACAGTTGGATCTGTACACGGAGATCGGGTGCGCACTTGGCACCAAAACGAAACCGCCGGCAGGACTAAAACGGCATGGGTTCCATCACCTGACTGCTGGCGTGATCCCTCTTGAGACTGCCCGCTTTTATCACCTCGGGTCCAGTCGACAGCTTCTCGAATCGATCGAGGAAATGCAGCGCAACGCCCCGTCGGTGGAGCGATTCTTCTGCACAGCTTCCTCCACACAACCCGTCACGGTAACAGGGCGCGACGCCGTGTGGATCGAAGCCTCACAAATCGCTGCACCGATGCGGCTCGACGGGCACAATCTTCTTACGGGCCTGCCTGCCGCAGCACGCCTCTCTCACCTCAGCGCAAACCGTTGCGTGGACGTCGTTCCGATTGGCCGAAAATCTTATGTATTCCGTCCTTACCACATCGACGACAGCTACCGGGGGCTTCCCGGTGCGGGCGGAAAAATCTGCGGTCGGGATGCCGCCGAATGGCTGGCCGCCCGCGGCCTCGCCCTCGAAAAACAAGATGTTTTCGACCTTCCTCTCTACCCTGTCCTGCCCGCTGCAGAGATTTCCCAGCCTTGGCTGGACTGGTTTTTCGCCGACCAACCGGATCTCGAACTTAGCCGGTCAATAGCGAAACTTCCCCGCCTCTCCGCCCGCGAGATTTCCTCGCAGGTGGATTTCGACCGCTACTTCAAACAGCGCAACGAGGGCTACGCGCAGCAGTTCCAAGAGGACTTCCGACGCCTGATCGACCAAGGCGACGCATCCGTCCTTGAGCAGGATTGCGCCGCGCTTGCGGCCTTTTGCCGCAAACACTCCCCGGCTCTCGCTGGGTGGTTAAGCGAGAACCGTCCACGCATCCTCGCCGCACTGCATCGGCCGGAGCTACAAGCGCGCTTCATCCTCTTGCTCTCGGAGCTCGCCGATGGCGAAGCCCGCGCCGCGCTGACACGCGAAGGGTTTACCCAACTCCAAACCGCCATGGTGCGTTCCCGCCAACTCGCGAAGATGCGTCCGCAGCGGTCTCTCAAGGAAGATCAGATCGTGTGGGGCCGCAGCCCGGTGCGGCTCGACCTCGCGGGCGGCTGGACCGACACGCCGCCCTTCTGCCTCCAGGCCGGCGGCAGCGTCGTCAACGTGGCCGTTCTCCTCAACGGCCAGCCCCCCATCCAGGTCTTTGTCCGCCCCACTGCGGATTTCCGCATTCAACTCCGCTCGATCGATCTGGGCTCCGCGGAAACGGTTAACACCCACGACGAACTCGCCGATTTCCGAAATCCCGGCGGACACTTCAGCCTCCCCAAGGCGGCGCTCGCGATGGCCGGCTTTGCACCGGAATTTTTCGCCGGAAAACCCTACCGAACGCTCAGGGCCCATCTCACCGCGCTGGGCGGCGGCCTCGAAATTTCGCTCCTCAGCGCCGTCCCCAAGGGCTCCGGCCTCGGCACATCTTCGATTCTCGCCGCCACCATTCTCGGCGCGCTCAATCGCGCCTGCGGCCTCGGCTGGGACGAACTCGATCTCTACAACCGCGTGCTCGGCGTCGAGCAGCTCCTGACCACCGGCGGCGGCTGGCAGGACCAGGCCGGCGCCCTCTTCCCCGGCCTCAAACTCATTGAGACGCAACCGGGCTCCACTCAACGGCCCTCCGTGCGTTATCTCCCAACCCAACTCGTCGGCCCCGACATCATCAACCGGCAACTCCTCCTCTACTACACAGGCGCCACCCGCATGGCCAAAGGCATCCTCCAAGAGATTGTGCGCGACATGTTCTTGGGCCAGGCCGACACCCTCCGCACCTTGGAAGCCATTCGCGCCAACGCCCGGCGCCTTTACCACGATCTCCACGGTGGCGATAGTCAGGCCCTGCACCGGAGCATCGCGTGCTCCTGGGAGCTCAACAAGCGCCTCGATGCCGGCACCACCACGCCCGAGATCGAACGAATCATCGCGACCTGCGGCGAAGATCTTTCCACGTGCAAACTCCTCGGCGCGGGTGGTGGCGGTTACATGCTCATCTGCGCCAAAGACGCCGATTCCGGCCGGCGCATCCGTGAAAAACTCGAAGCAACCCCGCCCAATCCCCGCGCGCGCTTCATCGATTTTGCGATATCGCCAACCGGATTACAGGTCACGGTCAGCTGATTCACAGCAAGACAGTCGCCATTAGTTTATTTGAAGAAACCACCCGTGCTGCTTATCGCTCGCGGCCTCTGCAACGCACTTTTTGCCCATGTTGGCTCCCTTAAAAACCGCCCAAAAACGCGCGATTTCTGCAAAAATCGCGGGTTTTTCCGCAGATTTTTGCGATTTTCGCGAAAAAATCCGGGATTGCGTTGGTTTCGAAAACTTCTTTTGAACGACCCTCCTAAGTTAGACAACTAACAGAGCCGTACCTGCTCCAACTCAACCCAAGCCCACCTTGGACCTAAAACAGATCAAACAAATCATCGACCTCATGACACGCTCCGAACTCACCGAGTTCGCCGTCGAAGAGGAAGGTTTCAAACTGAAGATCCGTCGTGGCGAATTCCCCGTCGTTTCCCCCGCTCGGTCCACGCTGCCACCCTACGCCCTTCCGGCCGAGGCATCTACCGCCTCCGCTCCGGCCGCTGGTTCTGCAGCTCCTGTGACACTGGCCCCGGCCCCCGCTGGCGACGAGCCCGGCGTCATCTACATCAAGTCTCCGATGGTCGGTACGTTCTACCGCTCCCCGTCTCCCGAAAGTAAGTCCTTCGTGGAAAACGGCACCAAGATCACCGAGACCAGCGTGGTCTGCATCATCGAGGCCATGAAGATCATGAACGAAATACAAGCCGAGGTGAAAGGCACCGTCCTTGAGACCCTCGTCGAAAACGGCCAGCCCGTCGAATACGGCCAGCGCCTCTTTAAGCTTAAACAGGGCTAACCCTAAACCTTCAAAAACCACTAATTAACGCTGCTCCGCGCTCATCTTCGATTCACCGAATGAGCGCCCGAAAGCGGGGATTAGTGGTTTCGTCGTCTTTATGATTCAAAAGATCCTCATCGCCAATCGCGGTGAAATCGCCCTCCGCATCGTTCGCGCCTGCCGCGAGTTGGGCATTAAAACCCTCGCCGTCTACTCCGAGGCCGACGTCCAGTCGCTTCACGTCCAGCTCGCCGACGAAGCCATCTGCATCGGCGGCCCGCGCGGCTCCGATTCCTATCTCCGCGCCGACCGCATCATCAGCGCCGCCGAGATCGCCGACGTCGACGCCATCCACCCCGGCTACGGTTTCCTCTCGGAAAACGCCAAATTCGCCGAGCAATGCGAGTCCTGTAACATCAAGTTCATCGGCCC
>CAMLSH010000296.1 GCA_946482625.1 uncultured Opitutaceae bacterium | reverse complement strand
TCGGGATCGTGCAAGCCGCCGTCGGTGGCACGCCGGCAGAAGCGTGGATGAGCGAGGAAGCGCTGCGCCCCTTCCCCGAATTCGGTGAACAACTCGCCGAGCTGGAGCGACTCCGATCCTCCGACGGACCCCAATACGGCAACTTCGTCATGCACTGGTACGACCGCTACGATGCCGGTTCGCGCTCCGTCTCGTGGGCTCATCCCGATCTCGACGACTCGGGATGGAAGCCGGTTGCCGTGCCCGGCGTCTTTCCCGCGCTCGGTCTGGACGCTGTTCCCGCCGTCGTCTGGCTGCGTCGCGAGATCGTTCTTCCCGATCCGCTTCCAACCGGCCTCGTCCGCCTGCATCTGGGCTCAATCGAAAAGATGGATACAGCCTATCTCAACGGCCAGTGGATCGGCGCCAGTGCCTGGGTGGAGAATCCACGCATCTACACCGTTCCCGCCTCGGCTTTGAAAGCCGGTAAAAATCTCCTCGCGCTTCGCATTTTCAAAGTGAAGTCCCGCGACGGTTTTCTCAGCACACCGCAAACCCTCCAACTTGAACTCGGTGACGGCACGCGCATACCACTCGCTGGCGACGGATGGAAAGCCTCTGTCAGCGTCGATGCACGCCCGCCCCACCCGCTTCCCCTTGGCTTTGAAAACTGGCCGGTGATGCCCACAGTGCTCCACCGTGGCATGATAGAGCCCCTCGCGCCTCTCGCGATCCGCGGCGTGCTCTGGTATCAAGGCGAAGCCAATACCAACCGCGCCTGGCAATACCGCTCCTTGTTACCCGCGATGATCGCCGACTGGCGCAGTCTTTTCCGCCAGGGCGATTTCCCTTTCTACATCGTCGGGCTGCCGGCGTTCATGCAGCGCCGTCAACAACCCGGAGACGACGAATGGGCCGAGCTCCGCGAGGCCCAAGCCTTTACCGCACGCACCGTCCCCAATACCGGCCTCGCCATCACCATCGATTCCGGTGAAGCCAACGACATCCATCCAAAGGATAAAAAGATCGTCGGCGAACGCCTCGCTCTTCTGGCCCTCGCCGATCTCTACGGAAAAGACGTTCCGTCCCGCGGCCCCGAATTCACGCGCGCCGACTTCTCGTTACGCGACAGAGTGCGGTTGCATTTCAAAAACATCGACAGCGGCCTCATCGTCCGCGGCGAGAAACTCATCGGATTCGCCATCGCCGGCGCCGACCGGAAATGGGTCTGGGCCGATGCCATCCTCGATGGCGATTCGGTGATCGTATCCTCTTCCGAAGTACCGCAGCCCGTCGCCGTCCGCTACCTCTGGGAGTCAAATCCTCCCGCCTCTCTGTTCAACGGCGCCGGCCTTCCCGCCGCGCCCTTCCGCACCGACGACTGGCCGGGCATCACCCAGCCCGTAACCCGCTGAACTCCGGCCCCGCCTCAACGCGCTTCGAAGTTTCCGTCCGCGCGTTTCGCCACAAGCCGCTTCAACTCCAGCATCATCAACGTCGCGGAGATTTCGCCCGCGCCTCGCCCCGTCTGCGCGGCCAGCGCATCGAGGGACAAAATCCCGCCGCCGGCGAAACACGTCAGAGCCGCGCGCTCGCTCTCGCTCAAGCCGCCGGCGCTCTTCACCCGTTCGGATTGATCAGCCTCGCCGTCATCATTCTCCGCCTTTCCGCCTTCCATGTCGTCACTCGCATTTTTCGAGGGAATCCGCAGCGGCTGCAACCCGTCGAGATAACTCAACTCAGCCAAAATATCGTCCACACACGTGAGCAGCGTCGCGCCATCGCGGATCAGCTGATGACACCCCGCGCTGGTCGCCTGATCGATGCGTCCCGGCACCGCGTACACGAGCCGCCCCTGTTCTCCGGCAAACTTCGCCGTGATCATCGAGCCGCCGCCGACATCGCTCTCCACCACGATGATCGCCGCGCACATGCCCGCGACGATCCGGTTGCGCATCGCGAAACTCTGCCGGTCTGCCCGCCGCGTGAACGGAAACTCCGACACCACCGCGCCGCTTTCCTCGATCTGCCGGTACAGCGCGAGGTTCTCCGGCGGGTAAACGATATCGATCCCGTTCCCGAGCACCGCCGCCGTTTTGCCGCCGACCGAGAGCGCGCCTTCGTGGGCCGCCGTGTCGATGCCGCGCGCCAGGCCGCTCACGATGCAAAAGCCGAGTCGCGCCAGTCCTGCGCCAAATTTTTTCGCGATGCTCTGCCCATAAAGTGTCGTGCGCCGGCTGCCGACGATGGCGATGCAGGGCTGGGAGAAATCGTATTGGCCTTTGCGGTACAAGCCGATCGGCGGATCGTTGATTTCCTTGAGCAGCTTCGGATAGGCCGGATCGCGCGTCGTGACGAAGGTCGCGTTGCTTTTCGCCATTCGTTCCTCTTCGCGCGCGAGATCGAAATGCGTCTGCCAGTTGGCGATGGTCGAGCTGATCGCCGGGCCCACTCCGCGCACCGACTCCAGTCGCCGCACACCCGCCGTGAACACCGCTCGTGGATCGCCGCCGAGTTCGGCGAGCAGCCGGTTGAGCGTGATCGGCCCGATGTTGGGCAGCGCGTTTAAAACCAAAAACGCCTGCTGTTCGGTCAGTATTTCGCTGACGTTCACGCGGAGCCCTCGCGCAACACCACCGGGAGAAAATCCAGCAGCTCCGTGGTCCTCACCGCGACTTGCCCGCGTGTACGGGCGAGCGCGTCCGCCGCGAGGCCGTGCCAGACGACGCCGCGACAAGCTGCCGCCAAAGGTTGCTGAACGTTTCCCGCCAAAATCCCTCCGATCATGCCCGCGAGCAAATCGCCGCTGCCGCCGCGCGCAAGCACCGGTCCGCCAAAAAACGAATGATAGACCGGCCCGCCCTCGCTCACCCGCGTGACCGCTCCTTTTAAGACAGTAACGCGCCCGGAGCCATTCGAGGAAAACTCCTTCAGCGTTTTTCCGTTCACGACGCGTGCGAATTCACCCGCGTGCGGCGTGAGGATGCGTGGCGCCGTCCCCATGCGCACGATCTCCGGCTGCAGCGCATCCGCGTCGAGCACGAGCGGCACGTCCGCGTTAGTCACGAGGTCGGTGACCAGTGCGAGCGTCTCCGCCTCGCGCGACAAACCCGGCCCGATCAGCAGTGCGCTGGCGCGATTGATGCGTTCGCGGAGCAAGTGCGCGCCTTCCAACGCGAGCCCGCCCTCGGGCGTCTCCGGCCAGCCAACCCACATCGCCTCCGGCACGCGCGCGGCAAACGCCGCTGCCAGCGATTCCGGCACGAACGCCGTCACCAGACCCGTTCCCGCTTTCAACGCCGCCAGCACACTCATCAACACCGCTCCGGGGAAACTGCGTGAACCGCCTACGACAAAAAGATGTCCGTATGTGCGTTTGTCAGTCTGCGGATCGCGCCACGCGCGCAGCGGCGCGAGAACAGCGGACGTGAGCACGACGTCTTCCGGAAGCGCCGGCGCCGCCACCGATAGTTCACGAGCGGCGTCAGCGACCGCCGAGGATATGGGCGCTCCCTGAAACGTTCCGTCGCCTTCGAAGAATCCAAGATCCAGATACCGCACACGCCCCACGGAGGCGGCGTTCGCGGTATCGAGCAGCGGAGTTTTCACGCTGCCCGTCGCATAGGTGAAATCCGCGCGAAAAACCGCTTCCGCTCCCAAGCCGCTCGGCAGGTCCACCGCAGCGCGAAGGCGGACAGGCGACGCATTCACCTCTGCGAGCAATGCCGCGATGGGTGGCGCGACTGGCGGGCGAAACTGAAAACCGAATACGCCGTCGAGACCGACATCGTAGCCGCCACGGATCGCACGCACGCGTTGCACGCGGCCGGGGGCCGCATGGACCAACGCCTGATAGGCCCGCAGAGCCAGCTGTCGCAATGCGCGCTCTCCGAACGCGAGGAGCACGTCGGCTTTGGCCGCAGGAAATCGTTCCAGGATTAACTGGGCCGCCAGCAACGCATCGCCGCCGTTGTGCCCTTTACCGACCAAGACGAGCACGCGGCCGGCCGTTTTCGGGAAGCCGCCGATCTCGTTAAAATCCTCGATCACTGCCGCCCCGATTGCGGCACCCGCGCGGCTCATCGCGGTCCACTCCTTCGCCTCATCACCGCCAAACAGCGCCGCCTCGAAACGCTTCGCCTCACCGGGCGAAAGCACCGGGTGCGCGTGGAGCGGAAGCGTTTTCATGGCGTCAGTTTAGGCGGTGCCGGACGAAAAATTCGTGGGATCTGCTCGAGACGTTTTTCCCGGTCTGCCTCGGTTTCGGTGAATAAGATCAAGACGCCCGGCTCGGCCTGCGCAGTGATCAGCGGACGCGTCAACCGGCTGAGCGGACGATAATAAAAGTACTCGCCGCTGCGCATCACTTCAACGAGGTCGGAGAATTTTTGGGTGAGCGGATTCCAGAGGGCGATCTGTGTGAGATCGTGTTCCCAGACGGCATCGTCGGTGGCCTGGCGGAAAATCGCGTCCACCTCGTTCAAGCTCAGCCGCATGGCCGGCGGTGTGGCGGGTGCGATGGTTTGCGACGGCGGCGTTTGTTTAGCCGCGGGTTGCGCGACCGGCGGCTTGGGATTGCGCCGCTCCAGCTCCCGATCGACGACGTAAGCGAAAACGCAGCCAACCACGAACCCGACCATGATCCACGATGGAGTCTTCGAGAGTTTCTCGCGTGGGACCGGAGGGAGATCATCTTCGTCGGTTGACATAGGGAAACAACTACGCGCGGACCAGCGCGGCAACCGCCATGGCGGCCGTGTCGGTGTGCGAGAGCGTGAGTAATACGTGCGTGGCGCCGATTTGTTTCAACAACGCCTCGCCTTTTTCGTCGAGACGCACGCGCGGGTCGTGACGCGGGCCGTGATAAACCGAGATAGATTTCCAGCCAAGCTCCTTGCCAATGCCGGTCGTGAACGCCTTTGACACGGCTTCCTTCGCGGCAAAACGCGCGGCGAGGTGCTTGTCGGGAAACTTTATCTGCATGCAATAAGCACGCTCTTCGTCGGTGAAAACGCGTTCGAGAAACCGCTCGCCCTGGCGCTCGCGCACGCCACGGATGCGATCAACATCGACGAGATCGGAGCCGAGCCCGATGAGGATGCCGCCGGGAGGAAGATCTAGAGTCATGGTCGGATTTTCGGAGTGGGCCAGAAAGGACACGGAGGGCGGACACAGAGAGCACCGAGGCGCGCGGGTGTGCCTCGTCGAGCTGCGATAAAAGTCCAACGCCACGCCTGAAGAGGCGCGGCTACATGAAGCCGCGT
>CAMLSH010000295.1 GCA_946482625.1 uncultured Opitutaceae bacterium | reverse complement strand
TTGCTGAATTTATTTTGGGTCGTCCATGATCCGACCACGCTCAATCGCCAGGGCAACGATGTCGGCACGCAGTACCGCTCGGTGATCTATTACGCGAACGACGCGCAGAAAGCCGCGGCGGAAAAAGCGAAAGCCGAGGCACAGACTAAGTTTAGCGATCCGATCGTGACGGAGATTTCCCCGCTCGGCGTTTTCTACGAAGCAGAGGGTTACCATCAGGATTATTTCCGCAAAAATCCCAATGAGGGTTACTGCCAGTACGTCGTGAAATCCAAGGTCGATAAGATGAAGAAGGCGCTGGGGAAGTGATCATCTGACATTGCGCGCCCTCCCAACGCCGCCGGTCGGGCGTTGTTAGTTTCGCAGCCGAACGCGGCGGGAGTTTCACGGTCGCTCATCGCTTCGCGATTTTCCGCGAGACGTCGCGTGCTGGACGCGGTTGGCGCGGGCTCTGTTTCTTCAGGCGCCTGAGTCGGGCCTGAATCGATGCCGTTGAATCTGCGCGCGCCTCATCGAGACACGCATTGATGGTCGCTTGAAAGCGGAGGTCGTCTTCGAAGCCCACCAGAACAGAAATTGCCCACGCCCGGACAATGGGGCTTCGATTCGCGAAACACTCGGCCAAGTAAGGCACCAGATCCTCGCGCGCTTCTTTCGGGCAGCCGGTCTTGGCGAAGAGCTGACAGAGATTTAAGCGCGAGGCCCAGTGGGGTAGCTCCTCCGCGTACTTCGCAATCCGGATCACGTCGTCTGCACTCAATTTCCCGTCGCGAGCGGACCGCTTCAATATCCATACGGCGCGCCACGCGATCTCCGCGTCCAGATGCCGCATCGCGCCAATCGCGTCTGCAATCAGGCGACCTGTATCGCGCGAGGCAGCGTAGATGCTCTCTAGATCGGCGACTTTTAGCCCGTCTTTCCCGAGGAGATCGACGAGGGTGTTCATGGTCAGTTGTAAGGTTTCGTCTTGGCCGGGCGGCGCCGGCGAAGTCTCGTCTGCTTCGTTTGTCTGCCGTGGGTTTCCGCGAGCGAATGGATACAATCGGGAGGCGGGTTGACCAAACTTAAAAGTCTCCGGCGCGCCGTCGGTTGCAGACGTTTTGAAATGCGGGCTGGCGGTGGAACGGGTTGTCGCTTCCGTTTCGCGCATGTCTGAATCGAATCCTGTGAATCCCGCCGAAGCCGGTCACGAGATACGCACGTACTTCGTTCGCAATCGCAACGTGCTGGTGGCTCGCGCCGACTTTGGCGAATTGTACGTCGATTACTACCTGCACCTGAGCGAACAAAAAATCCAGGTGGCGCCGGAACACGATGCGTTGTTCAAGCGGGCGCTCGCGGCCTTCGTGCTGCATTGCGCGTCGCGTCCGTGGAAGGAGATGACGGCGTGGACGATGAATTTCCAGGAGCCGCTCGTGAATCTGTTTTTGACCGGGGATAACGAAACCGGAGCGATCACCGGTCGCGTGTTTGCGGAGGATGTGCGGCAGCTCGACCAGAATGTTTTCTACGTGGATATCGTGAAACCGGGACAACCGAAGCGGCGGAGCGCGGTGAATTTCTCCGGTGCGGATCCATTCGTCGCGGTGGAGGCGTTTTACCGGCAGAGCGAGCAGCGGCCCGCGCGGTTGTTTCAACTGGGAGAGGAGGATTTCGCGTTGGTGAGCGAACACCCGGATTGCGACGCGGACTGGTTCCAGGCGCTGACCGTGGAGCAAGTTCGGACGTTGGATGCGGGCGAGACGTTGTCGCTGCTGGAGAAGCGGATCTATCGGTGGCACTGCGGGTGCAACCAGCAACGCATGATGGAAGTGCTCGCACCGGTGATGCGGCAGGACGCGGCGGGGCTTTTTGGAGATGGAGAAAAGATCGAGATCCGGTGTCCGCGTTGCGCGGCCCGGCATGCGATCACGCGGGAGGCGATGGAAGCGTTTATCGCGAAGAAGTCGTGAGCGAACGACTGCGCGTTCCACCTCTATGAGTGAGATCCTGCGGACAATTTGGGACGGTTTGCGCCAAGCGTCGTGGCTCGATCAGGCGAATCTCCTGGCCGGGATCGTTGGCGTGGTGCTGATGATCCGGCGAAGCTTGTGGGCGTTTCCGACCGGCCTCGTGGCAGTGAGCGTGCAAGGCGTATTGTTTTATCGGGCACAGTTCCCGGCGGACGCGGTGTTGCAGGTTTTCTTTTTCATCACGCTGGCGTGGGGCTGGTGGCATTGGGTGCACGATCGCGGAGAATCGCCGGAGTTGCCGGTGACAAAGCTGGGCTGGCGCGGGCGGTTGCTCACGGTCGCCTTGGCGGGGGCCGCGACGGCGGGTTGGGCGTTGTGGGTGGGGCCGCGCGTGGGAGCGGCGATGCCCTGGCGGGATGCGTTTATCGCGGCGTTCAGCGTGGCGGCTCAGGTGTTGCAGGCTCGCAAGCACATCGAGAACTGGCCGCTGTGGTTGATCGTGAACGTGGTGGCGGTGGCGTCGTATTGGAAAGCGGAGCTGGCGTACACGGCGTTTCTCTACGCGGTGTATTTCGGTCTGGCGCTGATGGGCTGGCGGGCCTGGCGCGCGGCGATGGCGCGCGATGCCGCGACGCGGGCGCTCGCGGGAAGCGATGTGGGCGCGGCCGGTCGCGCGGGGAGTGGCGGGATCAAATGAAGACGCCGGGCGTGAGGCGCATCGCGTTGTTCGGCACGGAGTCGACCGGGAAGTCGTCGCTCGCGGCAAAACTGGCGGCGCATTTCGGAGAGCCGTGGTCGCGCGAGTACGTGCGGCAGTATTGGGATGAGCACGACGGGCGGATCGCGGCGGACGATCTCGACGCGATCGCTCGCGGGCAGCTCGCGGGAGAGGAGGCGGCGGTTGCGGCGGCGGGGCGCGTGGTGTTTCACGACACGGAGCTGCTGACGAATGTGTTGTGGGCGGATCTGCTTTTCCCGGGGAAATGCCCGCAGTGGGTGCGGGCCGAGGCGGAAACGCGGAGCCGGGGGATGACGCTTTATCTGCTTTGCGCGCCGGATGTGCCGTTCGAAACGGATCCGCAGCGGGTGTTTACCGACGATGCGGCGCGGCAGAAAAGCGCGGAGTTGTGGCGCGGGACACTGATCGCGCGGGGGCTGCCTTTTGTGGAGATCGCCGGCGATTGGGCGGAGCGGGAGGCCAAGGCCATCGCGGCGGTATTCGCATCGTTGACTGGTTGATAAATAAACCCGGGCGGGACGGCCTGTCTTGTCTTGCGCGGAGACGACCCGGTGGCGGAAATCGTCACGTCAGATTTCCGCTCAACCCCTCCAGCCCTTACCCCATGAAAACGCTCCGTTTATTGAGCGCCTTTGTCGCGCTCGTTCTTCCCGCCACGTTCTCGTTTGCAGCCGATCCCAAGCCGGCGGCGCCCGAGAAATCTCCCGCCGATCTCGCCTACGATCAGGTCGTAAAACTCATCGACGACAAGGAGGCGAAGCAGAATCAGGCGCGTCTCAACGCGATCAGCAAAGCGGGGATCGAATTCGTCATCGCGCACCCGGCGCATCCGCGGACGGGTACGTTGATCGACAAGATGCTGCGTTGGACGGGTATGTTGAAGGACAAGCAACGCGGACTGCGCTCGATCTTTTACGCGCAAGTGCAGGGCGAACTGCTCACGCCGTTGTTCGACGACACGTTAAGCGACGATGCCCGCGCGGCGGTGCTGGCGCTGGATACGGCGATGTCGGAAGGCATCTTTCGCGAGAATGCCGTTGAGTCGACGATCGTGCGGTGGCGCGAAAAATTGGACGCGCAGATGAAGCGACGCTCGGTGCGCGATCTCCTCAAGGACCGCGCGGTGGCCTATTATGATGTGATGTCCGGGATCAATCCACGGGTGGCTGTGAAGTTCATCGAGGGAGTCGCGAGTCACGAGGACAAGAGCGCGTCGAACTGGGCGAAGGCGGAGTTGAAATTCGTCGAGGTGCGCAAGGTGCCACTTGAGTTGAGCTTCACCGGGCTCGATGGTTCGGCGGTGGATGTGGCGACGTTGCGCGGCAAAGTGGTGTGCTTGTTTTTCTGGTCGTCCGCGACGAAGGATCTGCCGGCGAAAGCGGAGGATCTGCGCGTGAGCATCACGCAATTCGGTACGAAAAAATTCTCGGTGGTAAGTGTTTGCTGCGACAAGGAGGCGGATCGTGAGAAAGCCGTCGCGGCGGCGAAAGAGGCGAAGATGAAGTGGCCGGTTTATTTCGACGGGCAGGGCGATGCCGGCGAGCTGTGCAAGAAGTTCAATGTCACCACGCGTGCGCTGCCGGTGATGTTGCTTGTCGATCAGGAGGGGAAGCTGGCGAATCTGCCGGCGGGCAAGCTGTCGTTCGACCAGAAGACGCTCGACGTGGAAGTGACGCGGTTGATTCAGACGAAGAAGAAATAAGTCCCCGCTGAACCGGCGGCACGGCGTTGCCAGAGCAGCGCCGTCCGTCGCCGGGGAACCGCGAGTCGGCGGGAGGGGCACCGTTCGTCGGCTGGCCGCAGAATGGGATTTGCGGAGCGGCGGAATTTTCCCACTGGTGTCCGCTCCATGGCCACGACCGTACTTCCTCAGGATTATCTCGACCGCTTCGGCGGAGTCGGCCGGCTGGTCGGAATGGCCGGGTTGGAAAAACTATACGTGGCGCATGTGTGCGTGATCGGTGTCGGCGGTGTCGGCTCGTGGTCGGTCGAAGGACTGGCGCGCAGTGGCGTCGGGGCGATCACGCTCATCGATCTCGACGATGTGTGCGTGACCAATGTGAACCGCCAGCTGCCGGCGCTCGATGGCACGGTAGGGCGTCCGAAGGTCGCGGTGCTCGCCGAGCGGATACGGCTCATCAACCCGGCGTGCCGGGTCGAGACGCGGACGGAGTTTTTCACCAGGGATTCGGCGGAGCGGCTGCTCGGCGGGGCGGGTTTCGATGTGGTGATCGATGCGATCGACGGGATGACGCAGAAGGCGCTGCTGATCGCGGAATGCGTGCGGCGCGGGCTGCGTTGCGTGACGGTCGGCGGGGCGGGCGGAAAGCGCGATGCGACGCTGGTGCGCGTGGGCGATCTGGGCGATTCGCACGGCGACGGGCTGCTACGGCTGGTGCGGAAAAAATTGCGGCGCGATCACGGGTTCGCAGGCGGGAAAGGGAATCAATACGGCGTGCGGTGCGTGTCGTCGGCGGAGCATCCGGTGTATCCGTGGGCCAATGGCACGTGTTCGACCGAGCAGGAGCCGGGGAGTTCGTTGACCTTGGATTGCGCGACGGGTTTCGGCACCGCGGTGTGGGTGAC
>CAMLSH010000294.1 GCA_946482625.1 uncultured Opitutaceae bacterium | reverse complement strand
GGTGCGCGGCGATGACGCGGAGCGTGTTTTCGCCGATGGAGCCGGTGGCGCCGAGGAGGACGACGCGGGTGCGTTTGGCTGGAGCGGATGAAGCGGAGGACGTGGCCATCGATTGGAGTGGGATGCTCGTGAGCTCTTTCTTCTTTTTCTTAATCGTTCTCTTTCGTCAGGGGACGCCGGAGGGCGGCGGGAGAAAGGGTAAGAGAAAGAGGAACGAGAAAGATTTCTACAGCAGGGAGAACACGAGGTAGCCGACGGGGGCCGTGAGGATCAGGCTGTCGGAGAGGTCGAAGACGCCGCCGATGCCGGGGATGGTGTTGCCGGAGTCTTTGGAGTTGGCGCGGCGTTTGATGATGGATTCCACGAGGTCGGAAACGATGGCGAGGGTGGCGATGGGAAGTGCGGCGAGCGCCGCGATGAGCGGCGTGAAGGTGGTTGGGTAAAACTGGGCGGCGAAGTGGGCGATGCCGGCGCCGAGGCCGGCGGAGATGAGGACGCCGCCGATGGCGCCTTCCCAGGTTTTCTTGGGGCTGATGACGGGGGCCATCTTGTGTTTGCCGAAGGCCATGCCGGAGAGAAGCGCGCCGACGTCGCAGAACTTGGATACGGCGATCAGCCAGAGGCAGAAGGCGAGGCCGGTGGCAGCGTGCGGGCCGGCGAGGAGGATGATGCGCACGAGGAAGTGGAGCATCACGGGGACGTAGATGACGCCGAAGAGGGACCAGGCGAGCGTCTCGACGCGGAGCTCGGCGGCGCGTTCGCGGAGGATGCGAAGGGCGAAGGCGATGGCGGCGAGGCCGATCAGGACGAGTGTGGTTTGCGAGCCGAGAGCGCGGAGTGCGGGCAGCGTTTCGAGGTAAAGCGGTGCGAGGGTGATCGCGACGCTGAAGGCGATGCCGGTGTTTGCGAAGGGCGGTTGGCCCATCTTGCGGACAAGGGCGTAGAACTCGCGCAGGGTCAGCGCGGCGATCAGCGTGATCAGCCACACGGCACCCGTGGAGCCTAGGAAATAGATGCAGGCGAAGACGAGGGCCCAGAGGGTGACGGTGCTGAAGATGCGTTTGCCCATGTGGATTTTGGGGATCAGGTGCGGGCGGGTTTTACTTGTTCGCTGGTCTGGCCGAAGCGGCGTTCGCGTTTGGAGAAGGTTTCCACGGCGGCGGCTAGTTCGGTCTTGGTGAAGTCGGGCCAAAGGACGGGCGTGAAAACGAATTCGGCGTAGGCGCTCTGCATGAGAAGAAAGTTACTCACGCGAGTTTCGCCAGACGTGCGGATGACCAGATCGGGGTCGGGGATGTCGCGGGTGTAGAGGTAACGGCTGAAGGTTTCCCATGAGTTGTCGTTGAGCTTTTCTTTACCGACGGCGACGGCGGCGGCGTAGGCATGGGCCGCATCCACGATCTCCGTACGCGACCCGTAGTTGAGCGCGAGGACGAGAGTGTGTTCGGTAAACGCGGCGGTGGCGGCAATGGCGGCGTCGAGTTGTTTGCGGACGACGGGGGGCAGATCCTGGGTGCGGCCGATGGTGAGGAGGCGGACGCGGTTTTTGACCAAGGTCTTGGTTTCTTTTTTCAGGAAATACTCGAGCAAGTGCATGAGCGCGCCGACTTCGTCTTGCGGGCGCTTCCAGTTTTCGACGGAGAAGGCGTAGAGGGTAAGGTAGCGGATGCCGAGTTCGCGGGAGGCGTCGATGATGCTGCGGACGGTTTCGACGCCGCGGCGGTGGCCTTCGATGCGGGGGAGACCACGTTGTTTGGCCCAGCGGCCGTTGCCGTCCATGATGATCGCGACGTGCTGCGGGATCGTGACGAGCGGAGGGGCGACGGGCGCAGTGGGACGGGCAGAAGGCATTGCAAAAAAGTGCGGGGATTTAGGGAGCGGGCCGGAGGTGATGCAAGCGCGCGTCGCGGAGCGATGCGCGAATGCCCAGTCGCCAATTACCAATGGGAAACGCGGAGGAGGCGATTTTGGGGGATCGGGGCGAGTTCGGATCGAGGTGGAGCGGGCGCTCCGCGCACGCTGAGCGATGCAGGCAGGCGTAAGACGCGATAACGCCTGCGATGGCGAACAACGCGCCCGGAGGTCGCGTTTCACCTCGGAGTGGCCGCGAACGGCGTAGTAGGCGGGGATTTGACGGCAGGGAATGGGTGGGTTGCTTGGCGGGATGAGCACACCGCTGACCACGACGGAGATTCAAAGTGCCTTGGCTGACCTGAGGGGCTGGGCGTTCGATAAGGATGCGCTGGCGAAGACGTACACGTTCAAGTCGTTTCGCGAAGCGATGAGCTTCATGACGCGGGTGGCGTTTGAGGCGGAGGAACTGAACCACCATCCGGAATGGACGAACGTCTATAATCGTGTGGCGGTGCGGCTGAATACACACGACGCGGGCGGCAAGGTGACGGCGAAAGATGTCGGGCTGGCGAAACGGTTTGAGAAGATCAGCTGGGTCGGGTGAGCGAAGATGTCAGGAGCAGCGCGACGTGCGGATGGGCGGAAGGAAAGGGGAACGCTCAACGTTTAACTTTTAACGCTGAACGCTCAATTGCGGAGGGCGTCGGGTAACGCTCTTCGGCTGAAGGGAAATTTGAGATGAACCGTGCGCTTGGAGTGGGCGCTCCACCTCACAGGTCGCGTAGAAATTCGAAGATGGCGTCGTTGGCGCCGGGCAGGCCCTCGTGGGTGAAATCGGGATACACGATCATGCGCTTCTTCGCTTTGATTTTGTTGTACGCGGCGAACTGGCTCGAAGGCGGGCAGATAGTGTCCATCAGGCCGGTGAACATGAGGACCTCGGCCTTGATGCGCGGGGCGAGGTGCTGGCAGTCGATGTAGCCGAGTTTTTCGAAAACGTGTTTCTCGTTCTCGTGGCGTGGATCGAAACGGCGGAAGTACTGCGTGAGCTCGGCGTAGGCGTCCTTGGCCTGATCCATTTCCCAGACACGCTGATAATCGCAGAGAAACGGATAGATCGGGGCGGCGCGTTTGATGCGCGGCTCAAGCGCGGCGCAGGCGAGCGTGAGGGCGCCGCCTTGGGACGCGCCCATCGCACCGACGCGTTTCGCGTCCACCTCGGGCAGGCTCATGACGACGCGGGCGAGCAAGGCTGTATCGAGAAAGATGGCACGGAAGAGGAGTTTCTTCGCGTCGGGGTCGTCGAGGCCGCGGATGATCTGGCCTTGGAGGGTGTTGCCTTTGACGCCGCCGACATCCTCGGACTGGCCGCCCTGGCCGCGGCAATCCATGGCGGCGACGCAGAAGCCTTCGTGGACGAAGGCGAGCTTGTCGGCCCAGTCGCCGCTGTTGGCGCTGTATCCATGAAACTGGAGCACGGCGGGATAACCGTTGGTGGCGTGAGGCGCGGCGGGATCGGCTTTGGGGCGGAGGTATTTGGCGTGGATGCGGGCGCCGCCGATGCCGGTGAACCACAGGTCGTAACACTCGGCGCCGCGGGATTTGATGGTGCGGTTGGGGATCAGCGTGATGTGCGGATCGTGCGCATCGAGCTCGGCGAGGGATTCACGCCAGTAGGCGTCGAAGTCGGCGGGACGCGGGTTGATGCCGCGGTATTTTTTGAGTTCGGCGAGCGGTTTATCGATGAGGGGCATGGGCGCTGGATTTTCGATTCTGGATTATTGATTTTCGATTGAGCGAGCGGAATGAAGCACGGCGAGAAAAGAGTTGGCCGGGGCATGTTTCCGGCTGAACGCTGCGGGCATGAAAATCGCGTTTGTTAGCGGCACGAGCATCGTGAAGTCGGATTTGTTTTCCTCGTGGGAGGAGAAGACGGTCGAGACGGTGTACGGGCGAGTCACTTACAAGCAGCGGGGCGAACACGCACTCATCAACCGCCACGGTTACGGTGTGCCGAAGCCGCCGCATGCGATCAACTACCGGGCGAATATCCGGGCGCTGGCGGATCTCGGGTTTGTCGATGTGGTGTCGGTCAACTCGGTGGGTTCGCTGAAAGCGGCCCTGCCGCCGGGGACGCTTGTTTCGTGTGCGGATTACGTCGGTTTGCAGCAGGGGCCGCAGACGTTTTTCGACGATGAACTCAAGGGCGGCGCGCCAGGGATCGATAACAATTTGATGCCGATGTTGGTGGAGAAACTGGCGCCGGAGTTTTCGATCCAGACCGGGAAAGTTTACGTGCAGATGCGTGGACCGCGTTTCGAGACGAAGGCGGAAGTGCAGATCATCCAGGCGTGGGGCGATGTTGTCGGTATGACGGCGGCGCATGAGGCGGATTTATGCCGGGAGATCGGGCTACGGTATAACTCGATCGCGATGATTGATAATTTTGCGAACGGGCTGATGGGCGGCGACGTGGACTTCGCGAAGTTTCACGAGCTGGTGAAGAGCAATCAGGCCAAGGTGAACCGGCTGTTTGTGCGGCTGCTGGAGATTTTGGGATGAGGGAGGGCAAACGATTTTGGAATGTGGAAAGCTGGAAGGTTGGAAAGCGGAAGCATGAACGGCCGGCTGGATACGTGGACCAACACGGCGGTGCTGAGAATTTACCGAGCTTCGGGTTGGCTTTTCCAGAGTTCGTGAGTTCCAGATTAGATTCTTAATTTCTATATGAAAACCATTGGAGTCATCGGTCTTGGAATCATTGGCGGCGTGTGGGCGAAGCATTACGACGCAGCGGGCGTGCTTGCGGGAACGTGGAATCGCACGCCGCAGCCGGAGTTTCCCAAGTGGAAACGCGAGGCGCGGGAAGTCGCGGAAGCGGCGGAGGTAGTGCAGATCGTGGTGGCGGATCCGCCGGCGGTGCAGTCGGTGATCGACGCGATTTTGCCGGCGCTCGGGCCGGGAAAGGTCGTGGTGCAGTCGAGCACCATCGATGGGGAAAGCAGCGAGAATTTTATGAAGCAGGTTACGGCGAAAGGCGCGCGTTATCTCGAGGCGCCGTTCACGGGAAGCAAGCCGGCAGCGGAGGCGAAGAAGACGGTGTATTTCCTCGGCGGTGACGCGGGCTTGGTGGCGGAGATGGATCCGCTGCTGGCGCTGGTGTCGGAAACGCGTTTCCACATCGGCACACCGCGGCAGGCGACGGCGATCAAGCTGGCGATGAATCTGAACATCGCGGTGCAGATGCAGGGGCTGAGCGAGGCGCTGACGTTTGCGCGCAAGGCGGGCGTGAGCGACGAGACGTTTTTCACGGTCATCAAAAAGAACGTGAGCAACTCGGGTCTGGTGGCGCTGAAGGAACCGAAGCTGCGCGCGGAGGATTTTTCGCCGCAGTTTTCGGTGAAACACATGCTCAAGGATATGCGGCTGGCGTCGCGGACGGCGGGTTGCGAGGAGATGCCGATGCTCGA
>CAMLSH010000293.1 GCA_946482625.1 uncultured Opitutaceae bacterium | reverse complement strand
GCGAGTCCACCGCCAATTATCCGCACCGTCTGAACCACGGTCATGACCGCCTTTCAGCGACCAGCCGCGAGGCACCCAGCCAGCTTTCGCGTATCCGCCATCTCCAGACCGATGGGTCCAGCCGCAACAGACGCGGGAGTTCTTCGCCACGGAATCCGGCGCCGATGCTTACCCGGCCGTCGTGCCGCGTGACGGGATGCGCACCGATCACTGGGCAGAGCAGCGAAAACAGTCGGCGGGCGCGTGGAGCGCGGAGTGGTTCGCTCGCCACGATCAGCCGCGCGTGCCGGTCGAGTTGCGCGCCGATTCGCGCCAGCCGTTCGCCGTCGAAGTGATGGAAAAACAGGTTGCCGATCACGACCGGGAACTCGCGCCAGCGGCCGAAGGAGAGCACATCGGTTTCAAACCACGGCGCTAACGGCGGCCAGTTGCACGGCCGGCTCATCCGATCGAGCCCGGCCAGCTCCGGCACAAACGCGTGCAAGGCTCGGCCGAGTTCTCCCGTACCCGCGCCGATTTCCAAAACGTCGTCGCCCGGGCGACGACGTTCACGAAGGATCGCGCGAAACCACGCGTGGCTCCCGAGCAGGCGATTGATGACGCGCAAATCCCGGCGCGACGCGCGCGCAGCCGGGGAGTCGCTTGGGAGCGTATCCAGAATCTCAGGCAGAATGACGCGCAACTCCAGCGCCGAGAAACCGTGCGGCTCGACCGCTCCGTGAAGCAGCGGTCGAACCGCGCCCGATGCGCTCAAGCCATGCGCTTTCATGAACAGGGCGCAGTCGTTTGTCGCAATGCTCCGGGCCGCGCTTGCTCAGCCTTCTAGGCGGAAGCCCACTTTGAGCGTCACCTGCCAGTGCAGCACCTTGCCGTTTTCGATATTGCCGCGCGTTTCCGTCACCTGAAACCAGGAGAGGCCTTTGAGCGTTTTGTTCGCGCGGGCGATGGCGGTGTTGACGGCGTCCTCGATGGAGGTGGCCGAGGTGCCGGTGAGTTCGATGAGTTTGTAGACGTGATCGTTCATGGTGGTTCCTCCGGCATGGTCGCCGGTTTCTGGAACACACACGTTACGCTGCGCGCCGGGGTTGCGCCATGGGGTGCAACCCTGCGTCGCATCAGAGGCGGCCCTCCGATACCGCGTTAACTCTCCACCGGTACGCTGAACGCCGCGATGGCGGAATCCAAGTTTTGCATCGTGATCGGCTTGGTCAGATGAGCCACGAAGCCCGCGCCGCGCGTGCGGGCGATGTCGTGCTCCATGCCGTAGCCGGTCATCGCAATCCCTTTCAACGCGTGCCGCTCATGCAGCATCGTCATCAAATCGCAGCCGTCGCCGTCGGGCAGTCCGATGTCGGAAATCACCAGATCGAAACGCTGTGTCTCCGCCTGCGCGAGCGCCTCGAAAACCGAGGCTGCGGTCGCGACGGTGTGTCCGCGCCGCCGCAACAATCCCGCCAGCGAATTCCGCGTCGCGTCGTGATCTTCAACGACGAGAATGCTGCGCTTCGCCGGCGGATGATCCGTCGTGGTGGTCTGACTCAAAGGCGGACTGAAGGGAGTTACCTGGGTTGCGTCGCTCTCCGCAGCTAGAGGCAGCGCGATGGAGAATACCGTCCCCTGATCGCGCCCTTTGCTGGTGGCGGTGAACCGCCCCGCATGCAGCCGCACGAGGAGCCGCGAGATCGCCAGCCCCAGGCCGAGGCCGCCGAAGCGATGCGAACCGGTGCTCACCGCGTGATCGCCTTGCGAGAACGCGGTGAATACACGCGTGATCTCGTCGGCCGTCATGCCGATGCCGCTATCCGATATAGTGACGATCACTTCGTTGTTCGCGCGGTTCACGCGGGTCAGGATGCGCACGTTTCCGTCACTCGGGGTAAACTTCACTGCGTTCTTCAGGACGTTCCAGAAGACTTGCTGAAGGCGGATCGAATCGCCCACGACCGTACAGAACTCCGACGTCAGATCCGTCGTCAGCAGGATTTTCTTTTCCTTGAACTCCGTGCCCATGGTCGTGATCGCATCGCGCAGCACCGTGTTCAGATCCAGCCGCTGCATTTCGAGCGGCATCTTGCCATGCGTGATCTTCGTCAGATCGAGGAGATCGTCGATGAGCCGGGCTTCGAGCTGCGCGTTCTTCGCGATGACTTCGAACGCGGCCCGGGCTTTCTCCGGGAAGCTGAGATCGGCGGCGCCATCGGTGGCGACCAACAGCACCGCATTCAGGGGCGTACGCAGCTCATGAGAGAGCGTGGCGACGAAATCGTCTTTCGAGCGCAGGGCCGCGATCGCCTTGTCGCGCTCCAGCGCGATTTCCGTCTCGGCGGTTTTGCGGGCGGTGATGTCGGTGTAACTGGTCAGGATCGATTTCGTATCGGCATCGAAAACCCAGCGGCACAGCGAAGGCACGCGGCGGCCATCGCGCGCGACCTGGATCACCTCGCCATTGATCTCTCCATCGCGATGCAACTTCGCGATGATCTCTTCCTTGGGCTTGTGAAATTCCGTCTGGAGCAAGGACAGAGACGGCTTCCCGAGCACTTCTTTAAACGTCCAGCCATAGAGTTTTTCCGCGCCCTTGTTCCAGAGGCGGATTTTGTCGTCGAGATCGCACACGATGATGGCGTCGTTGCTCAGATCGAGCAGCCGGGCCTTCTCCGAAAGTTCCCGCTCCGTCCGCTTGCGCGCCGTGACATCGCGAATGTTGCACTGGATAACGTGCCCGGTGCCCTCGGGATAGAGATTGCTGATAAACTCCACTTCGCGTCGGTGGCCGACCTTGGTTTCCAGCGGGAGATTTTCGTAGCGGATAAAGCCGTTTTTCTTCAGCTCCTGAAAGGCCGCGCGACTCGCCTCTTCATCCTTGAGCACGCCGATCTCAAAGAGCTCTTTGCCCACCAGCGTCTCATGAGAATAGCCGAGCAGCTCCGTCATGAACGGATTGGCGTCGATGATTTTTCGCGTGGCCGGATCGAGGATCAGTACGCCGTCGCGGCTGGCCTCGAACAGGCGGCGATAACGCAGCTCCGAGTGCCGCATCTGCGTCTGAAAATGCAGCAGTTCGCTGACATCCTGGATACCGAGCAGAATCCGCGCGGGCTGGCCCTTGGCTTCGCTCAGGGTCCGCGCGTTGAGCAGCATGGTGCGGCGTCCGATGTGCTCGAAGTCGTGGGCGACCTCGAAGTTATTAAAGAAGCTATGGCGCGGTAAAATATCTTCGATGAGTTTGCGCAGCTTCGGGATGTTCCAATGGCCGTGATCGAGTTCGAAGAGCGTGCGCCCGATCGACTCCGCCGGCGTGACTTTGAAGGTGTCGTAGAAACCTTGATTGGCCCGCTCCACGCGCAGATCGGCGTTGAGGATCAGTAACGGATCGCGCGCCGTGTCGATGATCGCCTCCGCGAAATCGCGAGCGGCGATCACCGCCTGTTCCGTCTCCTTGATCGCGGTGATATCCACCAACACGAGGACCGCGCCATCGACCTTGTTATCGAGCGTCAGGTAGGGACGCACCTTCAACGCGTGCCAGCGGCCCTGCTTGTCGCGGACCTCGCACTCGCGCTCGCGCACGGTGGAGATCACGTCGGCGACGAAGGCTTCCAGATCGGGCAGATCGAGATTGTGGCGGATGTTGCCCAGCGGACGGCCGACATCGGTCGGCAGAAGGTTGAATTGTTTCTCCGCCTGCGCGCTGAAGCGGCGGAGCGTGAGGTCGCGCCCGAGCAGCACGATGACGAGCTTGGTCGAGGTCTGAAGATTCGTGAGATCGCTGTTCAGCCGGTTGAGTTCGAGGTTCCGGTGAGTCATTTCCTCGTTGACCGTGGTCAGCTCTTCGTTGGTCGATTCCAACTCTTCCTTCGAGGTCTCCATCTCCTCGTTGATGCTTTGCAGCTCCTCGTTGGCGGACTGGCTTTCTTCGTGCGACGCCTGCAACTCCTCGGCGGACGCTTCGTGTTCCTCGCGCATGGCCTGGAGATAATCACGCGTCTCCGCGAGTTCGCGTTCGATCGCCGCGACGTAGGAGGACTCCTCCTTCTTGTTGGCGAAGCGCGGCGCGATCTCCGCTCTCTCCGGCGGCTTCCCGCGGCCCACCGCGGACACGGCACCTCCGCGTTTTTCCAGCTCCTCAAACGACACGAGAAAGCAGCGTTCCTTCAGATTTTTTAGGGGAACGACTTCGATGTTCACCCACCGCGTGCGACCACCCAGCTCGAAATGCACGTTCTCCTTTCGCGCGGTTTCATTGTCTTTCTTCGCCTTGTTGATCGCCGCGCGCAGCGAAAGCATCAGTCCCTCGCGGGCCATCTTCAGCACATCGAAACTCGCCTTGCCGGTCGGCGGTTCCAAAAACGTGCCGGTCGCACCGCGAAATTGCAGGATCTGCAGCGATGCGTTGATGAGCACGGCGGGCGGGGCGAATTTATTGACGGCCACGCGGTCGGCCTCGCGCTCGGCGCTGATCTCTCCGGTGAACGCATCGGGCAGCACGCCTGGCTTGCGTCCCGCCACCGCGGATACGCGTGTGGCCGTGTCGGGCGCGACCCGCGCGCCCGAGCCGAGCTTGACCGGGAGATGAAACACGCGCGTCTGCGCGGCTTTCCTGGAGAAAATTTTCTGCTTTTTGTCCACCGGCTCGAAAAGCTCGGTGAACCCGCCGACCGATTCCGATGCGCCTAAAAACAGATAGCCCTCCGGCTTGAGCGCGTAGTGGAAAGTCGGCAGCACCTTCTTCTGCAGACTCGGCTCCAGGTAGATCATCAAGTTGCGGCAACTGATCAAATCCATGCGCGAGAACGGCGGATCGGTGATGAGATTCTGCCGCGCAAAAACCACCTGCTCGCGCAGCGATTTGACCACACGATAGCCGCCTTCTTCCTCGACGAAGAAGCGCCGCAAACGCGTGGGCGAGACATCCTGCGCGAGGCTCTTGGTGTAGAGACCGTGGCGGGCTTTATCCAAATTCGCGTCGTTAAGATCGGTGGCGAACACCTGGAGCTGGCGCGCGCGCGGCATTTTCTCCACCGCTTCCGCGTACGCCATGGCGATGGAAAAGGCTTCCTGTCCCGTCGAACAGCCGAGCACCCACACCCGCAGCGGGTCGTCGCTCTTCTGCTGGAGCAACCGGGGAAACACCTTGTGCTGGAGAACCTCGAACGCCTCCGCGTTGCGGAAAAAACTCGTCACGCTGATGAGCGCGTCCGAGTAGAGCGCATCGAGCTCCTTCGCGTTTCCATGCAAAAACTCCGCGTATGTGTCCGGTGTCTCGTGCCGGTTCAACACCATGCGCCGCGCGATCCGCCGCTGGATGGTGGGCGATTTATAGAGGGAAAAATCGAC
>CAMLSH010000292.1 GCA_946482625.1 uncultured Opitutaceae bacterium | reverse complement strand
TTCAGTTGAAGAACCACGGTTTGCTGGAGATGGGCAGCGGGGGCTCGCCGTTGAGGGCGCGGATGGTCTCGGTGAGTTTGCGGGAGAACTCGAAGGCGTGGCGGCTGACGCGGGTTTTCACCGCTTCGAGCACGGGGATGATCTGGGCGGCGGCGGATTTTTGCGCGGCGAAGAAATCCAGCATCGAGGGCAGGTGGTGGCCGTTGAAATTCGTGTCGGGACGGCCGGCGGATTGCTCCAGCCACGCGAGGAGGCCGGGCAAGGCGAGCGGAAGTGTGGCGGGGGCTTCGCGGACGATGGCGCAGACGGTTTCGCGATCGGCATTGTCGGGGCTGGCTGCGGCCCGGGCGAGGAGCTCGGGGAGATCGGCGCGTTGCAGGAGGGCGTCGATGGCGAGCGGACTGCTGAGGCGGTACGCGGGGCGGGCATTGTTGAGCAACCACGCGGCGTCGCTTTCGGGCGTGAGCTTGCGGCTGAGCTCCCAGAGGGTCCGGTAGTTGTTCAGGCGCTCCGGGAGATTCGCCGGAGGCGGCGAGGAGGGAATGCCGGCTTCGCGGAGACGGCGACCTTGCGGCTGGGAACGGGAGGCGGCGAAGGCACGGGCGGATTGTAGGTGGAAATCGGCGACATCGGTGCAGCGGACGGCGGCGGGCAGGAAGGCGTAGTCGTCGAAGTTGTTTCCGCGCAGCACGCGCGGCCAGAGGTCGAGCCAGGCGCGGGTTTCATCGGTGATGGGATATTCCCGGCGGCCGTGGGGATCGTAGGTGTTGTGGTGGACGTGGGTCCAGAGCACCTCGGTGCAGGTGATGTGTCCGCAGCGCACGCAGGCGTGAGCGGGCTCTGATTCAGGAGAAATGAGGAGGGCCAGCGGGAGATGAAACGTGCGATCGCAGTCGCAGGCGACGGCGCGTTCATAAGGCAGTGATTGGGCGGGCGGGGGCATCGCGGCGGGGTGGGAGCGTTTGGCTTAGGCGGCGGCGAAGAGTGGCGTCGCGTGCGCAGAGCGGGGGCGGACCTCCGCGGCAGGCGTGTTTCTCGCGGAGGCGCGGATGAGCAGCCACGCCCGAAGACTGGCGCGGCAGATGTCGGCTTCGGGAGAGAGCGCGCGTTTTTGCGGAGAGTCGGGGGCGCGTTCGTGGTGTTGGAGCCATGACTGGATGTGCGGACGCAGCAGGGAAACGAGTGAGGCGTCTTCCTGCGCGAGCGCGCAGAGCACGATGCGGCGGTGGAGGACCGGACTGTGGGCGAGTCCGGGCAGGAGCAGGCGCAGATCGCGACGTTGTAGCAGCGCGTCGAGGGCGAGGGGACTTTCAAGCGTGTGCGCCGGGTGAGCCCAGTAGAGCAGGGTGTCGAGATCGGTCGCAGGCGTGAAACCGGCGGCCTCCCAGAGCAGGCGGTAGTGGGAAAGCGAGGACGGGAGCGAGTCGGGCGGCGGTGTCTTGGGCCAGCCGGCACGGCGGAGACGGCGCCCGCGGGGAAGATGCTGCTGGGCGGCCCACGCGGACGTGCGAAGGGACGCGAGCGCGGTGAGGTTTTCGCAGCGTACGGCTGCGGGCAGGCAGGCGAAATCGCCGTCGGTCGTGGCGAGCAGGCGCGGCCAGCGATCAAGCCAGGCGAGGGTTTCGGGCGTGAGGGTGTTTTGTGGCCAGAGATCGGATACGAGCGCACCGCAACGAAGGCAGGCGGAGACGGCGGGGCGGTCGGGCGATGGGAGCAGGCCCACGGGAAGTCGGAGAGCCGGATCGCAGTCGCAGCCGGAAGCGCAGGCGGGACGGGGTTGGGCTGGGGAGCAGACGGGCGTTTTCATTTTGCCAGCGTAGCGAAGAAAACGGCGCCGCGGTATGGGCCGTTCGGCTGTGCAGAAAGCGTGTCACGCGGCGCGGGAAAAGCGGATGAGGCGTGGTTGGGCGGGAGCGGCGAAGTAGTGAGGGCGGGTAGCGAGCCGGGACGTTTTTGAATCGCGAAGACGCGAAGGGGCGAAAGGGGGATAGCAAAGGGATGAGGTTTATCGCGGAAGCGCAGAAGGGCGGAAACGCGGAAGGTCCAGCAGAGGTGACTGAGGCGCTCGACGAGCGGGTTTTGTAGGGCCGGACTTCATGTCTGCGCCGGTTTGGGCTTTTATGTCGGAGGCCTCAGGCGAGTGGAGGTAGCCCGTGGTTTGACGCGCAACGGCCTCACGCGAGGTGAGGCCCTACATTGACGGCTGCATGAGCCCACCTTCGACGTTTTCCAGTCTTTGCCGGCGGGCCACCGGCGCTCCCGCGGACGGCGCTCTCGACACGTTCAGCTCGCGCGGGGTTGGGCGGCGGCTTTCGAGGCGGCGATCATCGTGCTGGCGAGGAGTTCGTAGGCTTTGCTCCAGGCATTGTGCGCCTCGGGTGTCCACGCGGGGCCGCTTGCGTGTTGAAGCGCCTGGATCAGAGCCGTGCCCACGGTGGCGTAGTGCTCGTCTTTGACGCCGTAACCTCCGTGCCGCTGGCCGAGCTGGCGGACGGTGGGGAGGAGGCGGTCGAGGTTTTCCAGATTGGTGACGACCATCTGGAGCATGCTGATTAGCTTTTCGCCCTGGCCGCGCATGTCGCCGTGGAAGAGGGCGCGCAGGGAGGGATCGAGGGCGAACAGGTTCGCATAAAACCGCGCGGCGGTGGCTTGGGGTTCGCGGGCCGCGACCTCGAAGGTGGTGCGGATCGTGAGCAGGTCGTCGGCGGTGATGCTTTGGAACATGCCGCGATTATCGCAGATCGCGGGCAAATGCGGGATGGGCCAAATGGCTAGTGATGTCGCACGGCGGCCGCTTGCCATCGGGGCGATTATTTCTTTTCTCGCGGCCACCATGAAACCGTTGCCTCCAGCGGCGGACCCCGTTCCTGACTATCGCCACGCCCTCACGGAATCGCATGCACGTCTGACCGGCATCTTAAAAGCCGCGCTCGACTGCATCGTCACCGTGGATGCGGAGAACCGCATCATCGAATTCAACCCGGCGGCGGAGAAAACCTTCGGCTACGCGGAGCGCGAGGTAATCGGGAAAGACATGACGGAGCTGGTGATTCCGCCGGCGTTTCGCGACCGGCACCGAATGGGCATGCGGCGTTACTTGGAGTCGGGCGAGACGCGCGTGCTCGGGCGGCGTATCGAAATAATGGCTATGCGGGCGGACCGCAGCGAGTTTCCCTGCGAGCTCACCATCACGCACCTCCAGATCGAGGGGCGGCCGGTGTTCACCGCGTTCTTACGCGACATCACGGATCGGAAAAAGGCGGAGGAGGACGTCCAGCGCCTGAACGCGAATCTCGAGCAGCAGGTGGCCGCGCGGACCGAGGAATTGCGCGCGAGCATCGCCACGCTGGAGCAGACGCGCGGGCGTCTCGAAGAAGCGCAGGCGATCGGGCGGATCGGCGACGTGGAGGTGGATATAAAGACGGGGCGCCGCGTGTGGTCGGCGCAGGTGTTTCAGTTGTACGCGTTTCCCGCCGCGCCGGAGCCTCCGCCGCTGGAGGAAGTGATCGCGCGGGTGCATCCCAGCGACCAGCCGGCGTTCAGGCAGTTTCTGGATGTGTACCAGCATTCGGATACGGAGAACGCGCTCGAATACCGTGTAATCCGCATGGACGGCTCGATCGTGTGGTTAATGATGCGGGCGCGCGTGCGGCAGCGGCCAGGGCTGGAGAGCCGGGTGTTGCGCGTGACGGTGCAGGACATCACGCAGCGCAAGACGCTCGAGCGCGAACTCCTGGCGACGATCGACAAGGAGCGCGAACTAGGCAGGCTCAAAACGAGTTTCCTCCAGATGGTGACGCACGAGTACCGCACGCCGCTCGGCATCATCACCTCGTCGGCGCAGATCCTGGAAAAGTATTTCGACCGGCTGGAGCCGGCGCAACGGCAGGAACAGTTGCAAGGCATCCGGCTGAGCGCGCGAAATCTCGCCAACCTGCTCGAGGAAGTGCTCTTCCTCGGCAAGACGGATTCCGGCGTGCTGGTGCTGCAGCCGGAGCCGGTCGATCTGGCGAAATGGCTGCGTCTGGTGGCGGACGACGTGGTCGCCGGCCTCGGCGCGGAGCGGGTGGTGACGGTTGCGACGGACGGCGTATCCGGTCCGGTGATGCTCGACGAGCGGCTGCTGCGGCACGCGATGAACAACCTCGTTTCCAACGCGCTGAAATACTCTACACTCGACAAGCCGGTGGCGATCGGGGCGCGCGCGGAGGACGGCTGGCTGGTGTTGAGCGTGCGCGACCGGGGCATCGGCATCCCGGCGGCGGACCGGCAGAAACTGTTTCAGATGTTCCAGCGCGCCTCGAATGTCGGCACGATCTCTGGCAGCGGCCTCGGGCTCGTCATCGTGAAACGTTGCGTCGATCTGCACGGCGGCACGATCGAACTCCGCGACGCTCCCGGCGGGGGCACGGAGGTCGTGGTGCGACTTCCGCGGGTACAGCCGTCGGCGAGAACGCCGCAGTCACTCTCATGAAAAAACATCGCATCCTCATCGTGGAAGACGAACCGCGTATGCGGGCCAATCTGGCCATGATCCTCAAGATGGAAGGCTACGACGTGATCGAAGCCAGCCACGGCATCCACGGAGTCGCGGCGGCGCGCGAACACCGGCCGGACTTTATCTTTTGCGACGTTTCCATGCCTGAGCTCGACGGGCATGGCGTGTTGAAAGCGGTTCGTGCAGACCCGGCGACGGCGCGCACGCCCTTTGTTTTCCTCACCGCGCACGGCGACAAGCCGGATGTGCGCACGGGGATGAATCTGGGCGCCGACGATTATCTGGTGAAACCGGTCGAGGTGGCGGATGTGGTGGGCGCGATCCAGGCGCGCATGCAGCGTCGCCAGGAACTGGGTACGACTGCGCGCGAGTTGACGCCGGAGTTGTTGATGCCGCTCGGGCTGACGGATCGCGAAGCCGAGGTGCTGTACTGGCTCGCGCAGGGGAAGGCGAATTCGGACATCTGCGTGTTGCTCAACGTGCAGCTCACGACGGTGAAAAAGCACCTGGAGAAAATCTTCCAAAAGCTCGGCGTCGAAAACCGCACCGCGGCCGCGGCGATGGCGCTGGAGCAGATCAATGCGGGATGAGGCGGTGAGCGGCGGGAGGGCGGGGCTCGATCACACGCGGTGGGGGAGGAAAAAACCGTTGGGCCACAGAGGACACAGAGCGCGGACACGGAGTTCACGGAGGTAGAATTCTGAGGAGCGGTCGGCGTGTCCGGGATGAGAATCGTGAAGACAGCGAGTCGATGTCGCCGCCGTTTTATGACTCATCGTCTATAAACCTTTAAGTCATAATCCGGTAGTCTGGCCGGATGCGAAAAACGAAGGCTCCGGAGTTGCTCCGGTTTGGTGACAACG
>CAMLSH010000291.1 GCA_946482625.1 uncultured Opitutaceae bacterium | reverse complement strand
GCCGGGACGGCTCGCTCCACCTCAGGCGGCGGAGGTTCGGCCGAGGCGGGCGGCGGCGTCGCGTAGTTTTTGGGCGAGTACCGCGGGTACTAGGGGCTTTGTCAGGTAGTCGTCCATGCCGTGACTCAGGCAGAGTTCGCGGTCTTGCACGCTGGCGTGCGCGGTGAGTGCGATGATCTGCGGGCGGTCGACGCCGGCGGGATGGCGTTCGTGGATCGCGGCGGTGGCCGTGTAGCCGTCCATCTCGGGCATCTGCACATCCATGAGGACGATGTCGTAGCGCTGGCGGGAGATGCATTCGAGGCATTCGTGGCCGTTGGCGGCGACGTCGCAGCGGTAGCCGAGCAGGTCGAGGAAACGGGCGGCGACCTTCTGGTTCACGGCGTTGTCCTCGGTGAGGAGGATGCGCAGGGGAAGTTCGTCGGCGAGGCGGGGAGGGCGTGTCGCGAGGGTTTTCGCGGGCGTGGCGACCGTTTCGGTGCGGACGTGACCGAGGGCGGTGAGGAGGGCGTCGCGTAGCGGGGTGAATTTGACGGGCTTGTTGAAACGGGCGGCAAAGTGCAGCCAGCGAGGGTCGTCGCGGTTGTGCATGTTGGCCGCGGAGCTGAGTAGGATCAGCGGGAGATTTTTATGCGCATCGAGTGCATGAATACGGGCGGCGAGGGCGAGGCCATCCATGTCGGGCATCTGCATGTCGAGGATGGCGACATCGACCGGGCGATCGGACTCGAGCCAGTCGAGCGCGGCGGGGCCGGAGGAGACTTCGTGGGGTTGCATGCCCCAGCGCAGCGCCTGGACCTGGAGGATTCGGCGGTTGATTTCGCCGTCGTCGATGATGAGGAGGTGTTTTCCTTTCAACAGCGGCAGGTCGGGGGCCGCGGCATGGGGTTTCTCCGAAGAGCGCAGGCGGACGGTGAAGAAAAAGGCGGAGCCTTTGCCCGGTTCGCTTTCGACCCAGATGCGACCGCCCATGATCTCGGCGAGGCTTTTGGAGATGGCGAGACCGAGGCCGGTGCCGCCGTAGCGACGAGACATCGAGGTATCGACCTGACTGAAATGTTTGAAGAGGCGATCGCGGCGTTCGGCGGGGATGCCAATGCCGGTGTCGCGCACTTCGAACTGGAACTCGTGCCAGAGCTCGGGCGGGGAGCTGGAGCGGGTGGCGGCGGGGCCGATCAGGCGGGTGGTGATGCGGGTGAGGACGGAGCCTTGGGCGGTGAATTTGATGCCGTTGCCGATGAGGTTGACCAGGATCTGACGGAGGCGGGTGGTGTCGCCGACCACGTGGATCGGTGTGGCGTCGTGAAGGAGGTACGCGAGGTCGAGCTGTTTCTCCGCGGCCTTCTGGCTGAAGAGATCGAGCGTATCCTCGATGCAGGTACGCAGATCGAAGGGTTGTTCCTCGAGCTCCATCTTGCCGGACTCGATCTTGGAGAAATCGAGGATGTCGTTGATCACGACGAGGAGCGAATCGCAGCTCTGGCGGATGGTGTCGGTGAAGCCGCGTTGCTGGTTGTTGAGCGGGGTGTCGAGGAGGAGGCTGGTCATGCCCATGACGCCGTTCATGGGCGTGCGGATCTCGTGGGACATGTTGGCGAGGAACTCCGACTTAGCCTGGCTGGCGGTGTCGGCGGCGGCCTTGGCGGTTTTGAGTTCCTGTTCGACGCGGAGGCGCTCCTCGATGTTGGCCTCGAGGCGGGTGTTGGTCTCGGCGAGGTCTTTGGTGCGGGCGATGACGGCCTCCTCGATACGCTCGGCGGTGATCTCGGACTCGGCGCGTTTCTTGCCGTATTCGGCAATCAACAACCGGGAACGGTGACAGGTGTAGATGAGGAAAATGTCCTCGAAGACGACCCAGCCGGCATGCTCCAGCCAGCGCCAGGAGGAAACATGAAGACTGCCGAAGACCGATTGGGGCCAGTACAGGTCGCGCAGAAAATGATCGGCCGTGACGATGGCGGATGCGGTGACGATCACGCGCCAGTCGCGGTAGAAGGAGAGAAACGCGAGAGAGCCGAAGACGTGAAAATGGGTCTCGATGCGGCCTCCGGTGAGATGGATGAGGAGGGCGGATGCGAGCATCTGGGCGATGGCGATGCAGTGGCGCGTGCTGGCCCGGCCGGAATGCCAGATGCCGAGGGCGGCGGCGGGCAGGGCGATGATGCCGCCGAGTACAATGGCGGCCCAGACGTGGATGTGGGGTTCGCTGGTCTGCCCGATCCACGTGCGCGGTGTGAGCCAGAGGGCGAGCCCGATGCCGGCGAGCCATTGAAGAACCAGCAGAAGGGAGAAGGCGCGATCGGTCTGGCTCCAGAAGCGCAGTAGGAGCTCCTTTTCCAGAATGGTGGCGCGTTGTTGTATCCGGTTATCCATGGCAAAGGAACCGGTTAAAGCGCGTCCGCGGCGGAGAACAGGGCGCAGCCGAAAACGGGTGTGGCGATGCCGGCTTTGTCCGGCTGCCGGATGGCCTCGATGACGGCGGTGCGGCCAGGATTGGCGCCGGCGTGGCCGCGCGAGAGCGTGATGCCGCCTTTAAAGACGAGCGTGCCGTCCGGTTGGTAGAGGCGGGTTTCGCCGGAGGTGTGAAAATCGAAACGCTTGAGTTCGGAGCCGTCGCGATCGCGCACGAGCGTGACGCCGGGGAGTTGGTGCGCGGTCTTGAAAAGCGTGGAGGCGCCGGCCGGACGAGTAGGGTCGGTATCGAGAAACACAACGATCGCGCGGACTGCGGGAGTCGTTTCCACGAGGATCGCATCGAGCTCGGCGAGCGTGGCGCGGGAGCACGGGCATTCCGGATGGAGCGCGACGACGAGGGTGTGAATGCCTTCGGCCGGTGAGACCCCTGCGCCGGCAGGCCAGGTGACGGCGGGCTTTCCGTCCACTCCGGGCGCGGAATTGTAGGTATGCAGTATCTTCGCACCCCAGAGGGCCGCGCCGAGCCAGAGAGGGATTCCGATGGCGATCAGGAGCTTTTTTGCGCGGGAAGGAAAAGGCATGAAAAGGACGCGGGAAGGGACGAACGGGCGTGGTTACACGCCGTTGGCCGAAAGAAGTTTCCTGTGGCATCGGCACGTTTGGGGCGGGCTGAAGAGCTCCGAAAAGCAAATACACGATGCGGGCGTGATATGAGGATTTTTCCGGGAGAAGTTGGGAGCCGGACGCGGTGGGCGCGTGGGAAATGACGGAACTGACAGTCACGTTTTCGGCGAAGACGAGTGCGCCGTGCGTAATGCAGTCGGGGCGGGCGACACGGAGGGGCGTCGCGTCGTGGGCATTTTGTGCGGTGTTCGCGGACGATGCGCATGCGCGACGGGGGGCGTCGCGCGTCCATCGGCGGGCGGAGGCGCGGACGTGAAGTCCGGCCCTACAAGGAGACAGGTGCGGCCGGGGGGCGGCGGTGCGTAGTTTTGGGGCGAGTACGGCAGCGCGGGTGCGCGACTGTGTTGCGTCGCCTAGAAACCGGGCAGGCCGGAGCGAATGCGGTCGGAGAAGTCGGGCGCGTCCGGGGTGACGTGGGCGACGGGGTTGATGAGGCTGCGGGCCTTTAGTTCGGGCAGCGGTAGCGACTGATCGAGGAAGCCGTCGGCGTAGAGGAGCTTGTCCACGTGACCGTTGGCGATGACGCGCCAATCCCAGAGCGGGTAGCGGCGGAAGGGTTTTATGTGCTCACGGATCAGCGTGCTGCAGTTGGAGGTGAGCGAATGATACCACGCGGGGCGTTGCTGGAGCGCGTTGGCGGATTTGAGGTAGTCGAGGAAGATGGCCCGCACGACTTCGGGCGGCGCGGAGACGCGAAACAGGTGCGTCTGCTCGTCGCCGCCGAGACTGGCGCGGCGACGGACGAGGTCGCGCTCTTCGCCAAGCACGTACATCAGCTCATAGCGACGGAAGGCCCCGGCCAGCGGGGAGTACTCTTCGTCGTGCTCGCGACGGGCCTCGATGGAGGCGCAAACGCGGCCTTCGGGACCGAAGTCGAAGGTCATCATCGTGTGGCAGATGTGGGGAGAACCCCAATACACCATGTAAAGGTCGAGATGTTTGAGCGCGGAGAAATGAAACGTGCGCGTCTCCCAGCGCGTGGTGAAGTCGTCGAGCGTGCGGCGCTGGGTGTTGCGGAAATTATGCAGGGTGATGAGGTCGCCGGCGATTTCCGCGGCAGGGATTTTCGCCATATCCGGCTGCCAGCGGCGGTCATTGCGCGGCGTGAGCGTGAGCCACCACAGGAACACGGGGGCGACCAACGCGAAGATGGCGACGGAGGGTGCGAATGGCCGGCGGCCGAGGCGCAGGGAGGCGATGAGGCAGAGACCCGAGAGACCGGCGGCCACTGGCCACCGAAGCGCGGGAATAGGAAACGCGACGGTCAACGCAAGGAAGGCCCAGATGGCGGCGGCGAGGGCGGCGAGCCACGCCAGAATCGAGAAAAGCCGGAGGGCGAAGCGCGCGAGAAATGGGGAGGACGGCGGACTCAAGCGGCAGCGAGAGAGTCATCAAGCGAAGCGCGGGACGATATTTTTTTGGGGCTGTGCGGGTTCGCCGCGTTTACGCGTCCGCAGGTTGAACGGCAGGTGCGGAAGGGCGGGCTGGGCGCCTTCGAAGGAATGTCGATGTAAGTTTTGGAGATGATCGGTGCCTAATCTTCTCGAACTCCCATCCATCATGAAAAAAGTCGAATACGTCCTCTTCAACGAACCCATCAGCCGCCGCACCTATTATTGGCTGCTGTTTCTATGCCCCTTGGCCGCTTTCTGGATTTACCTCTCCTCGCGTCGCGTGATGAACAACGGCCGCCCTTCAAACCTCGCGGGATCTTCGCAGTCATCTGTCTGACGCGATGAGCGATTCACTCGAATCTCGTTTCCTGGAGGTCCACCGCGAGCACGCGGGCGTGATCATGCGAACGGCGCTCGCGTTCACCCAAAATGCGGCGGATCGCGCCGACCTCTGCCAGGAGATTCTCTTTTCGCTGTGGCAGGCGCTGCCCCAATTTCAGGGGCGCGCAAAAATATCCACGTACGTGTATCGAGTGGCGCACAGTTGCGCGCTCAACTGGAAACGCTCCCGGCAACGTTACACGCGCAAGCTCGATCTGTACGCGGGCGAGCCGCTCAGCGGAACGGCCTCGGATGCGCCCGAAAGCGATCCGCGCATGGCCTGGCTTTACTCACGTATCCACGAACTCCCTTCCGTGGACCGCAGCGTGATTCTCCTTTTCCTGGACCGGCTCGGCTACGCCGAAATCGCGGACATCACCGGTCTTTCCGAGAGCAACGTCGGCGTCCGCCTGCACCGGATCAAACAACAACTCGCCGCTCAATCGGAGCGCTTAAAAAATGAACTTTGAAGAAATCCAATCTCTCTGGACCGGCCAGGTGTCGGTCCCCGCTC
>CAMLSH010000290.1 GCA_946482625.1 uncultured Opitutaceae bacterium | reverse complement strand
CGCAAAAAAACCCGCCACAGCGCGTGACAGGTTTTCAAAACTGGAGCCGAAGGCCGGGATCGAACCGGCGACCAGCGGTTTACGATACCGCTGCTCTACCACTGAGCTACTTCGGCGTCTGGTGGGAACAGCGGAAGAAACTCGCCCTGTCCGCCGGAGCAAGCCTCAAATCCGCTCCGTCTCCGCCGATTTTTCTCTCTCACCCGCCCTGCTCCCGTGCCGCTTCCGACCTCTCTCTTCGACTACGACTTGCCCGCCCGCCTCATCGCGCAAACGCCTGCCGCCCGCCGCGACGCTTCGCGCCTCCTCGTCGTCGATCGCGCCCGCAAGTCCGTCGCGCACCATGTTTTCAGCGACCTCCCCAAATTCCTCCGCTCCGGAGACACGCTCTTTCGCAACAACGCCGCCGTCCTCCCCGCTCGCCTGCACGCCCAGCGTCCCACCGGCGGCGCCGTCGAATGTTTCTTGATACGCCCGGAACCCGCACGCGGAGACTCCGTTTGGTGGTGTCTCGTTCGCCCCGGAAAGAAACTGCCGATCGGCGCAACCTTCGCGCATGGCGACGATTTCACCGGCCAAGTCCTGGAGAAGAATGCCGAAGGCGGCGCGCTCGTGCGTTTCTCGATTCCCTCCGGCGAAGCCGTCACCGCGCTCGCCAATCGCCTTGGCGAAGTCCCGCTTCCACCGTACATCGCGCGCGACGAAACCGAGATCGTCGCCCGACGCGCCGACGATCTCGAACGCTACCAAACCGTTTACGCTGACCGCGCCCGCCAAGTTGCCGTCGCGGCACCAACCGCGGGCCTCCATTTCACGTCCGAACTCTTCGCGCAACTCGCCGCATCCGGCGTCAACACCGCCGACATCACGCTGCATGTCGGACTCGGTACGTTTAAGCCGATCATGACCGAAACCGTCGAAGAGCACGCCATCCATCGCGAGCTCTACGAACTCCCCGCCGCCACGCAACGCGCCCTCTTTGCTCCCACCGGACGCCGCATTGCCGTGGGAACCACCAGTGTCCGCACCGTCGAAGATTTTCTCCGTCATCATCGCGCGCCACTCGCGCAGCCGCATTTCGCCGAAGCCGATATTTTCATCTACCCGCCGCGCACATTCGCCGGCGTCGATGCGCTGATCACGAACTTCCACCAACCGCGTTCGACGCTGCTCTGCCTCGTCTCGGCGTTTCTCACGCCCGGCTCGACCGACGGCGTTGCCTGGCTGAAGCAAATCTACGCCGAAGCCATCGCCCACGAATACCGTTTTTTCAGCTACGGTGACGCGATGCTGATCGTGTAATCGCCCTTCGTGGATGCGCGCACGAGCGCGTTCTTGTTCTCCGTAGCCGCGCCACTTTAGGCGCGGTTTTTTCCTACGGCCCTCACGCCGATAAACAAGGACGCCAGCGCCGTATCCGCGCGGCCTGCACACCCCGCGCCTCCGCCTTTTTTCGGCCTCTCCGCCTTTGCGGTCGCGCGGTCGCCCTTCAACCCTGTCTCCGTCTCCCCGAATCCCAGCCCTCGTTCCCCAACCGACTACCACGCGTTGGTTCATTTCTTTTGCTAACAATTACCCGTCTCCCTCGTATTCACCGCATGGAGGACACCCCGCACCCGCCCCGTTCCCGCAAAGCCGCGCGCGCGCTCACCGCCGCCCTACTCATTCCGGCCCTCGCGCTGTTCGCCCCGGCCGCACCTCCAGCTCCGACAAACGCCACCAGCGCTTCCTGGCAAACCCAAGCCACCGCCGCCCAGCTCACCCCGGCGCACATCGAGCAACTCGCCCGCGACAAACTCCTCATCGGCCCGCAAACCCATCGGCAGATTTTCCAGCCCTACATCGCCGCCGGCATGGAAAAAACCCGCTTCATCACGAGCGACGCCGCCCTCGCCGCCTACCACGCGCTCTTTGAAGATTCCTTCCGCGAACTCGAACTGCGCCGCGCCTACACCCTACGCCATCACCTCGAAACGCTGCTCAAGCAAAGTCGCAGTCCCGGTTCAAACAAAGTTCCCGCCGACGACCTCATTCAACACCTCCTCGGCCCCGCACTCGTCGTCCTCGGCGCACCGCTCACCGACTTCGACGAAAAACTCCGCCCCGAAATCGAGCGCCAGGCCACGCTCATCCGCACCGCCGAAGCCGTCGAGCTCCCCGAATGGCTCGGCCCGCCCACCGATGACCTCGTCTCCTTCGACTACCGCCGCTGCAAACCCGTCAGCTTCTATGTCGGCCAGCCCGCGCTCGAAAACTATTTCCGCGCCCTCCGCTGGCTCCAACTCGTCCCCCTCCGCGCCGACCGCGACAACGAACTCACCGCCTGGGCGCTGCTCGCCCGCGTCGTCAGCGACTGGCAATCGCCACGTCCTGAACTTGCCGCCTTTTTCTCCAGCCTCAGCCTTTTCGTCGGCCCGCAAGCCGACCGCGGTCTGATCGCGGGGAATGAAATAATCCGCCGGCAAATCATCGAAGAACTTCCCCTCGTCTCTGACGACCGCGGGATGCGCTCGTTACGTTCGCTGCTTCTCCAAACCGAATCCGACCTCCTCCCCAACGCCATCAACGACGAACTCCGGCTCCGGCCCGACGCAAAAAACCGCCTCGCCCAAATCCGTTTCCGCATCGCACCCACGTTCGCCCTGCCCGACGCAGAACTCATCTCGCAAGCACTCGACGCCAACATCCGCCCCAACGGCCTCATGATCGCCGCGCTCCTCGGCTCGTCCTTCGCCGAAGAGCGCATGCCCAAAGTCCCCGCAGCCGACTGGGCCAAATGGAAAAAATCCGCCCGTACTCTGACTCTTTCTCAAGACGGCGCGCCCCGCAGCCTCTACGCCGACTACTTCGACACCCTGCGCACGCTCAACGCTCCGCCCGTTGAAAATGCCCCGGCCTTCATGCGCTCGTCCGTCTGGCAAGCCAAGACCGTCCAGACCCAGCTCGCGAGCTGGGCCCAAGCGCGGCACACGTACGCGCTCCAGGCCAAATTATCGATCTCATCTCTTGGAGCGTCGTTTGGCCGTCCACCTCCCGGATTCATCGAGCCTGTTCCGGCATTCTGGCGCGAATACACGCGTTTGGTGGAGCGCACAGCCAGACTTCTGAAGGAGTCCGGTGCATTCATAGAATCAGCAGGCGCCAGCGCTGCCTACCTTCGCGAAGAAGCCTACGCTATCGAAAAACTCGGCCTCCATCTCCCTGACGCCACCCTGGCTTCGTTCAAAGCAGCCTCTGATGAAATCCCTTCCCCGCTAGTCACTGCGATGGATATCCTCTTCGAAGCCGACGCTGAGACGGTCCCTCTGAAGTTTGACTACGAATCGGCAGAGGAAATGCGCGCGGCCTTCCGAGAGGCCATCGTCCTGATACGAGCTCACGCCGACAAAATCGAACAAGGCGCGGCTCCGCCGTTGCCGAATTGGGGACGCGGCGAGACCTCGCTACCAGACCGCTGGCAATCCCTCCTCGTTCTCAGTCGCCAGCTCGAAACGATCGTCGTCAAACAACTGGACGAAACCGAACTCAGCAACGCCGACCGCTTCGTGATCATCGAATTTGGCGAAAAGCTCGCTCACACGATGGGCTATTTCGCGTCATCTTATCACTTCGCCCGCGACGACGCTCCCCGCTGGGCCGAAGTCGCCCACATCACGGACGACGACCAATCCCTCGGCATCGGCACCAGCCGCGCCCAGACCATTCACGTCCTTTACCCGTGGCATGGCGAAGAACTCCTCTGCGTCGGCGCCGTGTTGCCGTATTTTGAAGAATGGGCGCCGACAAAGCGTCTCACTGACGACGAGTGGAAACAAAAACTCGATTCGCCGGCCGCGCCGCCGCCGCCCACGTGGATTCAGCCGCTGCTCGCCCGGTAAACAACCCTAGGGCCTGCCGCTTGCGTCCTCGTATAAATCGATAAATTGGCGCTCATGCATCTCAGCGCGCTCATCGACGAAATCGCCGCCCAAGCCGATGACTTTCTCGACGGTTTCACCGGCCGCGCCGACGCCCGGGCGGGTATCCAGGAACTCCTCACCGCCCAGCACAACTCCCTCACCGAGGCAGAGCGCAAACACGTCACCGACGGCGTGATGTCCATCTTGGAGGACGAAGGTTTTTTCGACAAAGCCCCCGGCTCCGGCGCTGACGAAATCGAACCCGGCCCCAGCGAAGAGTAGACTTCGCCGCGCCGTCTTTCTCTTCTGGTTCAATGCCCGAAGAAGCCGCCGCGCTCAAAGAATGGTTCAACGCCGATCGCTACCGCTGGTTCGCCACCGAACTCGCCGCACTCGTCCCCCGCTTCGACCACGCCGCCTTTCTTGAGCTGACGCTTCCCGGCCTCGCGGAGCGCTCGCTCCTGCAACGCCTCCGCCGCACCACCGAGGCCATGCGAGCGACCTTGCCCGCCGACTACGACGACGCGCTCGACATCCTCGAAAAACTCGCGCCGCGTTTTCAGCACAACTTCGTCAGCCTCGTCCTCCCCGATTTCGTCGGTCTCTACGGCCACGACGACTTCGCCCGCTCCATGCGAGCACTGGCGTATTTCACCACCTTCGGCTCCGCCGAGTTCGCCATCCGCGAGTTCCTCAAACGCGATCTCCCCCGCACGCTCGCCGTCATGGAGCGTTGGTCCCGCGATAAAAACGAACACGTCCGCCGCCTCGCCAGCGAAGGCTGCCGTCCCCGTCTGCCCTGGTCGTTCCGCCTCGACGCACTGGTCCGCGATCCATCGCCGGTCGCGCCCATCCTCGAAAATCTAAAAGCCGACGACTCGCTCTACGTCCGCAAATCCGTCGCCAATCATCTCAACGACATCACCAAGGATCATCCCGACTGGACGCTCGCCACACTCCGCCGCTGGACCACGAAAGATCCGCACACCGCCTGGATCGCCAAACGCGCGCTCCGCACCTTGATCAAAGCCGGCCACCCCGAAGCGCTCGCGCTCTTCGGCGTGAAAACGGACGCGTCGGTCCGTATTCAGAAATTCGAGCTCTCCGCCACCGCACTCGCGCTGGGAGAACGCCTGGCCTTGTCGTTCGACCTCATTTCCACCAGCAGCCGCGCGCAGCGCCTCGTGGTCGATTATGCCGTCCACTACGTGAAAGCCTCCGGCGGTCTCTCCCGCAAAGTTTTCAAACTCTCCGAACTCGACCTCCCCGCCCGCGGCAGCGTGAGCCTGAAGAAGAGCCAGCACTTTAAGAATTTCACCACCCGCACACACTACGCCGGCGAGCACCGCATCGAGCTGCTCGTCAACGGCGGTGTCCTGGCGACCGCTTCGTTTCATCTCCAGATTCCGTCCGCCAGGAAACGCTCGAAAAGCTGAGTACGTCGTCGCCAGCTCGCCGGGAGACGAACCTGCATCTCTCGCGCATACCCACGCCCGC
>CAMLSH010000289.1 GCA_946482625.1 uncultured Opitutaceae bacterium | reverse complement strand
CCCGAATGCTGCGCGCGTCCGTGAAAAACGCGCAGCACATAAAACGCCTTCACCAACGGATCGACCGCCAGCCACGACAGCGCGCCGATCGACGCCAGAAACGTCGTGTTCCAAAACGCCCATCCGCTCAGCCCGAAAACGTTGTCCAACCCCAGCAACGTATTCGCCAGCCAGGGCACAAGGTAAAAGGCCGACGCGCAGTTGATCCACACCGCAAACCCGGCGAGCGAGATGAACAACAACGCCAGATGATTCTGCCTCGGCCAGCGCCTCGAAAGATCGCGCGCCTCCGTCACGAGGCCCGGCCCCGCGCCGATCACCGTGGCGTGCTGGTAAAACGCATACACCCAGCCAAACGGCAGCGTGATCGCCGCCGCCACCGGCACCAGCACGACTCCCCACGTCTGCACATTGATCTGTGCCACCGCCAGCCGCGCGGCTCGACGCCACGTCCACGCCGGCGGCGTGTCGCCCATCCGCTGCGCCAGCAACCGCGCGCAAAACTCCGCCTGCGCCACTTTCAACACCGCAAAGAGTCCGACGAGGCCGAGCGCCGACCACGCGAGCTGTGCACTCGACGGCGCGAACCACGTCGTATGCGCCCAGAAGAACAGAAACCCCAGTACCCACGCGCCCGCCCCGAAGTAGTAGATCGCAAGCGTCCCGGCCGGCGCCCGGCGCAACAGATGCACCGCCTCCTCCACCAGCTCCAAAGCGCTGGGTTCGCCCGTCTTTGCGCGGTCGTTTCGTTTGGCGGCCATCGTTTACTCCACGCCCGACCGCCGCCACACCGTGCCTTCGTGAAAATCCGCCGGCATGCTCAGCAGCAACGAACCGATCGCGTGGAAAATCATCCACAACACGAGACCGCTGAGAGCCAGCGTCGCCGCCCGTCGAATACGCGATAAATCCCGTTTCCGCCCGGACGTCGCCGAGGCCGCCGAGGTTTTCGCCAGACAGCTCGCGCACACCAGCCGCCCCGCGTGGTCCACCACACACTCGCGACAGAAAAATCCTCCGCACGACGAACAGCGCGCCACCGCTTCACGCTCGATGTGCCGCACGCACCGCCTCGCTCGCAGCGGCGCGGCCGCCCGGCCGGACAGATCGGGGATGGACGGCGTGGCGTTCACGCGGCAGGCGGAGCCGCCTCTGGTTCGGCGCCAGTGGCGGGCGTGTTCACCGGCGTCGCCTCAGGCGCATCGGGCGTCGGCACCGCGGGAATCCCCGTGGCCCAGACCTTCACCCCGGCAGCCTCCGGAACTTTGAGCGAACTCTGCGCGCTCTCGATGAGCGGCTGCAATCGGCCAAGCACCTTGTCCGCCTTCCGACGACGCGCGAGCGCGCCGAGGTGCAACGTCTGCACCCGCGTCACCAGATAGACCCTACACGACGGCCCGAGCAGGTTGTTCCAAACCAGAAAAATCGCGGAAATGACCAGGAACACCGTCGAGACCTCCGGCATTTCTCCATTCAACAACGCATAGGTAAACGGCAGCGCCGCCACGACGGCGACCGACGCCCACACGATATTCCAGTAGAGCCGCCGGCTGGAGTTCGTGATAAAGAAACCCTGGATATCGGAGAACTGGAAACGCTGATAATTCTCCGTGTAGCCGTTCGAATCGACCTGCATGAAGTGATCGGCGGCGAGCCACAGGCTCTTGTACGATCCGAGGCCCAGCGGCGCACGGCTCAGGCGGGTGTAGAGTTTGGGAGCGACGGCCATGATCTCAGGATTCCAGAAACAAGGTTACGCCGAGAAAAATCCACCCGCCGACCTGCAGTAGCGCGATGATTCCCGCCACGATCAGCTTCCATCGGCCAGGCTGCACCAGGCTCCGCGGCTTTTTCCAGCCAGTGATCGCGATGTAGAGCGCGATCGGCGAGGTCACCAACGTAACCGGCCAGAATAAAATCGGCAGCAGCACGAGAGAGAGCGCCGCGCTACCCGGCAGAAATCGCGACGCAACCAGTTGCACGTCCGCCTTCTTCGAGTTGGCGATGCAGTTCGGGCAAAGCGTTTTTCCGGTAAACGGCACCGCGCACACCGCGCACAAAAAACGTCCGCAACTATCGCAGACCTTCTCCGCCTGATTCTCGCCGTGAAAAAAACACGTCGAATCATCCGCAACCGCCACCGCCTGCGGCTTCGCCACTTCCGGCGCGGCCACCAGCGCTGGAAAGGGGAAAAAGTCGAAGTCCTCCCGGCACTTCAAGCAGCGGCATTGATTCGCGTCGATCCAGTCGATCGCCTCGTAAGACCGCTTGCAGGCGGGACAGGGCAACGCCGGTCCGCGGGTCATCGGCGGGTTTTGATCACACGCGTGTCGCAGATGAGATCATGCAGCGACTTTTTCTCCTGATCGAAACCCGCCATGATGTAACCGATGTAGAGAACCATCAGGCTGATCATCTCCGCAAAATACCGGCCGATGATGCGACCGACCGTGAGATTGGCGCCGTCGGAGCGGACAAGCTTGAGTCCCATGGCCAGTTTGCCCGGCGTCGCTTGGTAACGACGGATAAAATACACGCTATACGTGATTCCCAGCGCCAGGCCGACCAACATGCTCATACCTTGAAACAGCAGGTAAACCCCGATGCCCGCGGCTGAGTTGGGATCGAGTTTATAGGTGAAGAAATTGGCGGACCCCAAAAGCACCAGAGCCAGCAACATGTTGATCGGCGTCCCGATCACGAAAAGGATGAGCCCGTCCAAAAACTTCGCGCAAAAACGCCGCCAGAACCCGCCATAACCATACGGCCCCGGTACCGCGCCGTCGCCGTGGGCAGCCATGCCTTGGCGGATACGCTGAAAAAACTCGTCGCGATGTTCCGCGCTGACCCACCGGCCTTCATACTGGATCATCTCGCGCTTCGGGAAAACCTTCCCGCTCACCACGCAGACCGCCGTGTCGTCCGTGAGTCCGCTGCCAGCCGATGTCGGTGTGGCGCCCGGGACTGCGCCGGAGATCGGCGGCGGCAATGTCGCCTTCACCATCGAGTACGGCTTCCAGTCGGGCATGCCGTCTTTCCAGACCAGTGTCTGCTCGGTGATAACGCCGGTGCTGACCAGCTTCTCAAATTCAGATTGTGCGACCGGCCCCTGCCGCTGCCCGTTGATGGCGTAATACCAGTTCATGAGTGAGGTTGCCCGGTGCTTGGGAATGCCGCGCGTACGAGGAGAATCAATTTCATTTCTCGGCGCATCCCACCTTTTCCACCGCGGAACGCGGAGGGCCCCCACTTCGCACCGGCGCCGGCCGGCCTCACGAATCACCGCCGCGCCGACTTCGCGCCTTTTGCCTGGAAGACGGCGAGCGTCGTGCTTTGCAGGTAGTTCATCCACTGCTCGTCCATGCGCACGAGCGCGTCGTGCATCGGACAAGGCTCGCCGTTGCCACACCAGTTCGGCCCAAAGGGACACATGATGCCCGCATCCTGCCGCTCGAATTCCTCCACGATCTCCAGCAGCGAAATTTTCTCCGGCGGCTTCTTCAGCCAGTAACCGCCGCCCGGTCCGCGCGAGCCGTCCACCAGCCCGAGCGAGGAAACGATAGTCAACACCTTCGCCACGACCGGTTGCGGCAACTCGCGCCGCGCGGCGATGTCGTGCGAGCTCAGCGGCGTTTTCCCGCCATCATAGACCTCCGCGAGGAGACTCATGGCGGAGATCGCCGTCTGAGCGGTTTTGCCGAAGCGGATCATTGAATACTGTGTTTTAAGAGAGGCGGATGGTCGGCGGAAGGCGCGGGCGCGTTTCTCGAAATATCCGCGGCGGCCAGAGCTTCAGCATGCGGCTGCCGCAGGACGGGCAAGGCAATCTTTAGCGCCACGGTCAGGATAAGAAATCCCCACGCCCAGATGCCGGCGGTGATCTGCCACTCCACCAGACTCGGGAAATATTCCACGATCTCATGCAGCGTCGACGGGATGAACGCCGGCACGATCAAGCCCATGCCTTTTTCGATCCAGATTCCCGTAAACGCCAGCGCGCACGCCACCGTCAGCCAGACGGGACGCCCCGCGGCTCCGGGCCGCAAAAACATGATCGTGGCAACGACACCCATGCCCACCGCCGTCCAGATCCACGGCACCAACGCATTCGCGCCATGCAGCCCGAAAAACAAATAATGCCCCGACGCCGTGTGACTGCCGCCTGAATACAGTTCAGTGAACAACTCGGAGGCGACCATGAGCAGATTGATGAGCAAGGTCACCCGCACGATGTTGACGAGCACCTGCACAGGTTTCGCCGCCACCGGCACGCCGCCAAAACGTTTCAGCACGAAGAGCAAAACCAGAATGAACGCCGGCCCCGCGATGAACGCCGTCACCAAAAACCGCGGCGCGAGCAACGCCGTGTTCCAAAGCGGACGCCCGCCCAGCCCCGAGTAGAGAAACGCCGTCACCGTGTGGATCGAGATCGCCCAGAAGATCGAGAGGTAGACAAACGGCACGTACCACTTCGGATTCGGCCGCTCCCCGCGAAAACGCATGTAGAGCAGGTAACCACAGATGTGGAGGTTGAGCGCGAGGTAGCCGTTCAGCACGAGCACGTCCCACGTCAGCATGGAGACCGGCCAGTTGAACCGGCCGATCCCCGGAAACATGTGCCAGAAACGCTCCGGCCGCCCCATGTCCACCACGACAAAACAGATGCTCATCACGATCGCCGCCACCGCCAGCAACTCGCCCACGATCGTGAGATCGTGCATCGCGTCATCGTGATACAGATACGCGGGAATCACCATCATCACGCCACCCGCCGCCAGGCCGACCATGAACGTGAAATTCGCGATATACAGCCCCCAGGAAACGTGATCGCTCATTCCCGTCACGCCCAGCCCGTCGCGCACCTGCACCGCCCACGCGTGCAGGCCGACTAGAGCAAACGCAGTCAGCAAAATCATCCACGCGTAAAACCACAGCGAGCCGTTCGTCGCATCGCGCAGCGCCTTCCACAGAAAGCGCGGGTAGCTGTTTAAATGGGCCGTCGCGGCGGGATTATTCATCGAAGAAATAGAAGAAACTGGGCTGCGTGCCGGCGTCTTCCTTCAGCACGAACACTCGTTTGTTTTTCAGCACCCAGCGGATCTCGGACTCCGGATCGAGCAGGTTGCCGAAAACACGCGCGCCGGTCGGACACGCTTCGAGACACGCGGGAAGTTTTCCCTGGCGCGAGCGGTGCAGGCAGAATGTACACTTCTCCATCACGCCCTGCGGACGCAGACGGTTGGAGAGATAACCTTGGTCGGGATTGATCTCGGCCGCCGGCACCTGCGGCTTCGTCCAGTTGAAACGCCGCGCGTGATACGGGCACGCCGCCTCGCAATACCGGCAACCGATGCACCAGTTGTAATCCACCACCACGATACCGTCGGATTCTTTCCAGGTGGCCTCGACCGGACACACCGAAACGCACGG
>CAMLSH010000288.1 GCA_946482625.1 uncultured Opitutaceae bacterium | reverse complement strand
GATCTGGCCGTCGTCGATCGAGTAAACGCCCGTGAGGACTTTGATGAGCGTCGATTTACCCGCGCCGTTTTCGCCGAGGAGCGCGTGGATTTCACCGGCGCGCACACTGAGATCCACGCCCGCGAGGGCGACAACACCGGGAAACCGTTTCCCGATGCCGCGCATTTGAAGCAACGGGGCGGAACTCATCGTGTGGCGTGCTGGATTAAACGAAGGCGACTAAGCGCGACGGCGAGGACGGGGTTTGCCAGCGCGGCTCAGTATTCGCGGGAGTCGACGCGGGCGGCGGCGTTGGTGGAGTCGAAGAGTTCGTCCTTGTTGTAGGAGACGCGTTCGACCTTCTCGCCCTTCAGGATCTTGTCGATGGTGTCGTAGATTTTCGGTCCGAACATGGGGTTGCACTCGACGGTGACGCTAATCTTGCCGTCGGCCACGGCTTGCACCGCTTCTTTAATGGCATCGACGGAGACGATGATGATGTCCTTGCCGGGTTTGAGGCCGGCTTCCTCGATGGCCTGGATCGCGCCGAGTGCCATGTCGTCGTTATGGGAATACACGATCTCGATGGATTTGCCGTGCTTCTTGAGGAAGGCCTCCATGACTTCCTTGCCCTTGGCCCGGCTGAAATCGCCGCTCTGGGAATCGATGATCTTGAGATCGGCGTGCTTCGCGAGGCCATCGGCGAAAGCCTTGCGGCGATCATTGGCGGCAGCGGAGCCGGGCGTGCCCTGAAGCTCGACGATCTTGGTGCGCTCGCCGCGATTCTTCGCGAGCCATTCCACGGCCATCTGGCCCTCTTCGTAGAAATTGGAACCGACGAAGCAGTGGAAAAGCGTTTCATCGGTCGTCTCGATCTGACGATCCATGATCACGACGGGGATTTTGGCGCGTTTGGCTTCGCGAAGGACGTTGTCCCAACCGGTCGTCTTGATCGGCGCGATCACGATGACGTCGACACGTTGCGTGACAAACGAGCGCACGGCGCGGATCTGGTTCTCGAGCTGGCCCTGGCCGTCGGCGAACTTGAGATTGATGCCGCGCTTCTCGGCTTCGGTCTTCATCGAGTTGGTGTTGGCGGTGCGCCAGGCGCTTTCCGCACCTGTCTGCGCGAAGCCGACGGTGATTTTTTTATCCGCAGCGGAGACGGCCGAAACGAACGAAACACAGGCCATGCCGAGGGTGATCAGCGAACGACGAAACAAGGAGGTTTTCATAGGGTAAAGCTGCGCGGCAAAAGGTGGTCGCGCAAAGGTTGGGTCAACGGACAGACGTTAGGACAGTAAAGTGCCGGACAAAACGAGCGAAGTGCGGCAACGCGATGAACATCGAAGCGGCGAGCAGAGCGACGCGAAGAGCTCTTTTCAACGCCCTTCGAGCACCGCGATCAGCGACTTCGCGCTCTGCTCGACATGAAAACGCTGCGCGAAACAAGACGCCGCGCGCTCGCGCATCGCCGCGCGCTCGGCGGGCGCCAATGCGAGCCAGCGCGTGAGGAGATTTTTCGTGCCCGCCACGTCGTCGTTTTCGACGAGCCCGGCGCCGTCCTGCTCGATCTCGCGCCAGATATTGACCTTGTTGGAAATCAGCACCGGCACGCGGCAGGCGAGCGCTTCGGCGACGGCAATGCCGAAGTTTTCCTGATGCGACGGCAAGACGAACGCCTCTGCCCGGTGGAACGCGCCCCACTTCAGATCGCCCGTCAACATACCGGTCCACGTGACCCGATCGGCGATTCCGAGTTTCTCAGCGAGCGCCTTCATCTCATGGCCGTACGGATGGTCGTCCGGGCCGGCGATCACGAGATGCCAGTTCGCCAGCTCCGGCGAGGCGCCCGATTTCAGGACGTCTGCCAACGCGTGGAAGAGAAGATCGTTTCCTTTCTTCACATGCACGCGCCCGAGGAAGAGCAGACAGTGTTTTCCGCGAACCTGCGGGAATTTCTCCTCAAACAATGCGCGCTGATTTTGCGGTTCTCCGACCGGCGCGCCAGTGCCGAGATTCACCACGCGCTCGTTACACTTATAGAGCCAGAAGGATTGCCGCGCCAACCGGCGCTCTTCCTCGCACGTGAAAAGCGCCGACCGCGCATCGCGCAACACGCGATAGTCGCCCCACGGCCAGTAAATCCATTTTTTGAGATGCTTCAGCGGATAGGTCCGCTTGAACCACGGATCGAGCATGCCGTGCGTGAAAACATGATACGGCGTTTCCGTCCCCTTCAGAGCCCGCCAGACACCGAAGGCGTGATACTGCCAGAGTCCGTCGATCACGACCGCGTCGTAATCCCGGCGATGTTCACGCAGCCATGGCACCAATCGCGGCGAGTAACCGTAGCTGCCCTTCGCCGGCCCCATCGCGTGACACGGCAGTGGAAACGCCTTGACCCACGGTTCGTCGGGCGCATCGAGACAAACAACTTCGATGGAGTGACCTGCTTTCGTGTTCACCGCCGCGAGCTGCTTGATCGCTTCCACCGGTCCACCGCCATGCGGATTCACAGAACGGATGGAGTGCAGGATTTTCAGCGGCATTGTTGAAGCGGATGTGTGAATACAGAGCGCGGAAAGGGTTATGCCGTCGAGCCCGCCGCCATTGTCGAGCCAAACCTCTGCAACGGCCAAAACGGGTCACCGCGTGTCGCGAACCCGCAGAAAAGATTCCGCCGGCGCCGCGGAAACACCCCAGGCGACCACGTCCTCACGATTCGTTAACCACTTAGTACCAATCATTAATTTAAAACTCCCACGGATACCCGGCATCCGTCCGGGGCGCCGCTGAGGGTTTCCCCTAACGAGCGAACAGGGGGGGCCTGATTGTTGGGAAAACGCGTTTCGCTAGTATGAGCCCGCAACTCGCAAACAGTTTTCAGAAGAACGCCCCTCATGCTCAAACATCGTCAAGAAGGACTCATCTCGCTCCACGGGTTTATTGTCACCGTGCTGCTTGCCATCCTCTTTCTCGCATGGGCCGCGATTATCGAAAAGAGCGGCCTCGTGCTTTTCGCCAGCGAGACCAACATCAAACTCTACTTCCTCGGCGTGATCGGCGGCACGTTGATCAGCGCCCGCAGCTACCACACCATGGGCGGCCGCCTCGGCTACCTCAACTGGATGGAGCTCTTCCAGATCACCCAACGCCAGCTGGTCCGCATCGCGCTCGTCCTCTTCTTCGTGGCCTTCGCCACAAAGGACATCAACATCAGCCGCGTTTTCCTCGCGTCGTTCCTGGTCATCGCAGCCGCTTCCCTCTACCTCGCGAACTGCTTTCTCCCCGGCCTCATCTCCCGCTTCTTCTTCAAAGATCACGCCGTCCGTACGCTCTTCATCGGTTCTCCGGAAGAGGTGCGCAAACTCAAGGGTTGGATCACCCAGAAAGCCCACTTGGGCGTCGAGCCCGTCGGCTTCCTCTGTAACGAGTCAGCCAATACCTTGATCGATGGTCTCCCCTGCTTCGGCCGCGTGGAGGACCTCACCCGCGTCATCGAGCAGAACCACATCGGCCAGATCGTTCTCCTCCAGTTTTATCTCGGTCACGAAGAGTCCAACCGCGTCGTTCAGGCCGCCCAGCGCGCCGGCACCCGCGTCCGCCTCTACAACAATCTCAACTCGTACTACGACCATCCCGTCAGCGTCGATCACGAGGGCGAGTATACCTTCTTCACGCTCGACGACGAGCCGCTCCAAAACCCTGTCAACCGCGTCCTCAAACGCGCCCTCGACATCGCCGTCTCCCTCCCGGTCGTTCTCTTCATCCTCCCTCCGCTCACGATCGTCGTCTGGCTCGTGCAGCGCGCCCAATCGCCCGGCCCGATCTTCTATCCGCAGCTCCGCTCCGGCATCAACAAGCGCCGCTTCAACATCTGGAAGTTCCGCACGATGAACGCCGCCCAGACGCAGATCCAGCAGACCGTTCAGGCCAAGGTTGGCGACGCCCGCATCTTCGCCTTCGGCCGCTTCCTGCGCCGCACCAGCCTCGATGAAGTGCCTCAGTTCCTGAATGTCCTTCTCGGTGAGATGAGTGTCTCCGGCCCACGCCCGCACATGATCGAGCACGACGCCGAGTTCGCGAAACTCCTCCGCAATTACTACTCCCGCCACTACGTGAAGCCCGGCATCACCGGCCTCGCCCAAAGCAAAGGTTTCCGCGGCGAAATCTCCGAGGTCTCCCTCCTCGAAAAGCGCGTCGGCTACGACATGCTCTACATCAACAAGTGGTCCCTATTCCTCGACATCAAGATCCTCTTCGCGACCGCCTGGCAGGTCATCTTCCCTCCGAAGACCGCCTACTAAAATCGCCAGCTCTCGCTTTCTGCATCACCCAAAAGGGCGCGAATGACTCCGGTCATCGCGCCCTTTTTCGTGTCGCCCGCAGTTCACCGCGCTTCGTCGCAAATACCCCTGGCCCACCCCACTCGTTCCCCACGCCAGATCTGATGACACGATTCATTCCCAAAAAAATCTTCCCAACCTCACCCTCCCGCTGACAAAACGCTCCTCCGTGCCCACGTCGCCCAAGAGACTCTCCGCTTCTGAAATCCACGCTGCCATCGACCGGCTCGCCCTCGCCATCGCCGAACGCCATCCGCGCGGCGAAAAGCTCCTCCTCCTCGGCATCGCCAACGGCGGCATCACCCTCGCGCAACGCCTCGCCGCCGCCCTCCCCAACGCTCGCGTCGGCACCCTCGACATCTCCTTCCACCGCGACGACATCAGCCGCAATCCCATCCCCAAGGAATTCGCCCCCACGCACATCCCCATCGATGTGCACGCCGCCACCGTCATCCTCGTGGACGACGTCCTCTTCTCCGGCCGCACCGTCAAAGCCGCCCTCGACGAACTCTTCGATCACGGTCGCCCTTCCAAAGTCGAACTCGCCGTCCTGATCGACCGCGGTCACCGCCGCATGCCTCTCGCCGCCGACTACACCGGCCTCCTCCTGACGACGCTGCCCTCCCAGAAAGTCGTCGTCACCCTCGACGCCGCCAATCCCAAGCGCGACTCCGTCCGCCTCGAAGCCGCCGTCGCGGACAACGCCTCCTGACCGATTCAATCGCCGCCGCGCATCGCCGCCGCCCGCCTTCGCCTCGCGCCACTTTTCGCAACACAACCGCCACGATCTCCCGCCCATGCCTTGGACGCGCCGCCACCTCATCACTCTGGAAGAACTCTCGCTCGCCGAGATCGACCAGATCCACGCCACCGCCACCGCCTTCAAAAAGATCCTCGGCCGCAGCGTGAAAAAAGTCCCCGCCCTGCGCGGCAAGACCATCGTCAACCTCTTCCTCGAGCCCAGCACCCGCACGCGCATGGCCTTCGACATGGCCGCCAAGCGCCTCAGCGCCGACGTCATCTCCCTCGACGGTAACAGCTCCAGCACTACGAAAGGCGAGACCCTCCGCGACACCGCGCAAAACATCGAGGCGCTCAACGCCGACATGATCATCATCCGCC
>CAMLSH010000287.1 GCA_946482625.1 uncultured Opitutaceae bacterium | reverse complement strand
CACCGGCTCCTACTACGCCCACTACACCTTCAACGATAACGCCCACCGCGACCTCACCGTCACCTTGATCGGCGCCTGGCACCGCACCGGCAACACCACCTACCGCGACGCCGCCCGCCGCGCAGCCGACTACCTCCTCCTCGCCCAGCTCCCCGAGCCCCAGCCCCTCTGGGCCCAGCAGTACGACGAAAATCTCCAGCCCGCCTGGGCCCGCGCCTTCGAGCCGCCGTCCATCACCACCAGCGAAAGCGCCGGCGTCATCCGCCTCCTCGTCGATCTGTATCTGGAGTTCGGCGACGAAAAATACCTGAAGCCCATCCCGCCCGCCATCGCGTGGCTCCGCAAAAACGAAATCGCCCCCGGCCGCTGGGCCCGCCTCTACGAACTCGGCACCAACAAACCCATCTACGGCGACCGCGACAAAAAAATCCACTACACCCTCGAAGAAGTGAGCGAAGAACGCCGCCGAGGCTACGGCTGGCAAGGCGGCTTCGGCATCAACGAAGCCATCGATTACTACGAACGCGTCACCGCCACCGGCCGCGACGCCTGGCTCGCAAAACATCGATCCCCCTTCGCAACCAAAACCGCCGCCTCGACCAGCGCCAAATCGACCGCCACCGTCAAGCAACTCGCCACCGAAATCCACTCCCTCACGACCTCCCTCACTCCCGACGGCTTCTGGCTCACCCACCGCCCCGCCCCACTCATCCATCCGACTCAAACCCAATGGATCGAAACCGCCGTCTTCCTCCGCAACACCGCCATCCTCTGCGCCTATCTCGAAGCCACCACGCCATAGAGATCCATCATCCGCGAGCAGCCCCTACCGCCGCTATCGCCAGTCACGGCAGCGTCATCTTTCAGCTATTTCCGAAAACAAAAACGCCGCCCCGTAGTTCTGGGGCGGCGTGCATCGTTTAGGAGTCGTTCTGACAGGCTTTGATCAAAAATCGAAAGTCGCCGAGAGTCTGAACATCCGCGGATCGATGATGCGGTAGATGTACGGTGTACCATCGGGATTGACCGCCACCGCCTGAAGGCGGCCGCTTTCGAACGCGTTTGAGACATTGAACTGAAGCGTCATCGGGACCTTGTCGTTGAACAAGCGCATGCGGTACTTCGCCATGAAGTCCACGTAGTAGCGTGCTTTGTCGTACACCGGCTTGTTCGGATCAAGCTCACGGATCGCGCCGTCAGACTCGGGCTGACCACCGAGATATCCAATAATCGCCTTGTCCTCCCAACGGACCGCGCCACCGACTTCCATATTTCTCAACCAGCGATTTTCGCTTATGCCCGCCAACCGGTAGTTCGTCAGGAAGTTCGCGCGCCACTCGCGCACTTGATTGCGCATTTTCCCTTGGGTCGCGACCGCGAGCTTCATAGGCGCCAGCAAGTTCACCGTGTACCAACTTTCGGGCGTACGTCCGCCAACGACATAGCTGCCGTTCCAGAATTGTTGGCTGGGATTATACGGATTCACCGCCGCCTGCCAGACGGGCAGCCGGTCCGCCACATATTGCTGGAGGTCAGGCGAGATCGCTCCGTTGAAGGCTTTCTGCTGAACGATGTTCGCTTTCATCGTCCAGTAGCGATTCGGGTTAAACGAGATCTCCACCTCCTTGCCCCGCGAAGCCGAATTGGCACCATCGCCGTGCGTGCGATTGCGATGACTGTCGATGAAGGAGGGACTCACCCCCATCAGCCGCTCTGCCTCAGCTTCGATCTGTTCGGGTGTCCAAGTCGGATTAGCCGCGAGAATCGCGTTCGAGTAAAAGCTCTCCAAGTCGGGATCGCCGCCACCGCTGTTGCCGTCGGCGTCGAGACGGATCGCGCGTTGCACGATAGTATTTAGTTCGCTGCTGCCGCGACCGAGGTCGAGCGTTTCATACTGCACCGCCTTGATGTACAGACGCGGCGAACCGCCTTGATCGCGCAAGAGCGACAGCGAGAAACCATAGTCCTTGGTTTGGCCGCGCGGATCCCCCAGAGGCTTTCCATAAATATCGTAGGCCAGGGAAGACGGGCTGAAGCTGTCCGACTCGCTGTAGTGCAGGTGCAGCCAATCGAGCGGTTTGACGACGACGCCCTGGTTGGTCGTCTGTCCGCGTCGCTGAACCCAGTCATTCGTCGTAAACAAGTACAACGGACTCATGTTGTAGTAACCATTGGTCGCCGCCGACGGATTGCCCGCGCTGTTACCTTCGCGAGTGCGGTTGATATCACGACGGATGCCGTAATTGAGGATCACGCGATCCTTCCAGAAGAAGCCCTGCCAATTAGCACCGGACGTGCTGAGCAAGCGGCGGTTTAGACGATTGGCGTAGTAGTACTCATCAAACTCGACCGGCTCATTGATCCATTGACCGGTAACCCCGTTGTAATAGCGGAGCACCTGACCGCCATTCTCCACCTTCAGGCGCTCGGGAGAGTAATCCACGTTGCCTCCTTGGACATCGCCGACGTAAAAATGTGGATACGTGCGGAACGAGGCCGAATTGCGGCTGGTGACCGTCCCCATCCATGCTTCGGTCGAGGAAATGGTGTCCTTGTAACCGAGGCTGCCACCGTAGACCTCTTTGTACTCACCATAGCCGGTGAAATTATGCCGGCCGATCCACTTCAGCCACCCGTCCTCCTGACTGAGATCCAACTGGTACGCCAACGTACCGCGGTAGTTGTCGCTGTTGTTGCGCCTTCTGGTAAAAATCGGCTGCGAACCGCCTACATACGGACGCAAAAAGTACGGGTTATCGGAGCCATCGAGCAGCTTTTCGTTGATGTCGATGAATACCTGGAGATTGCTTCCGCTGCCGAGGAAGCTCCGTGATTTGGAGCTGGTGCGCTCGCTGACGAAGGTTCCTTGAAAGGCGAGGACCTGACGCGATGTCCGAATGAAAAACTGCTCGATCTCGGCGCTAAACACCTCGCCTCTGGCCGATACGTAATTCGGGGCGGTGAGACTATCCGATTCCCAATCGTAGAGCGATTTGTCGCTGATGCCGGGCGCCAGGAAAAGCGGATACTGACCGGAGTTTTTCGTGTAGAAGTTGGTGTTCTGCAGCAGCCGCCCGGTGCCTGCCGTGTTGTTCGGCCCCGTGCTCGTCCCGTTCGGCATCCGGTTGATCATGTACAAACCGACCACCCCGTTATCGATGTATTGGCTGGGAAAGGTCGTCAGCGCCGAGTCGGTAGCTCCGATGCTATACGGCAGCAACGTGCTTTCCAGCGCCGTCGTCACACCTGTGATCGATGGACGCCCGTCGCCAAAATTCACCGTTTGCGTGATCGGATTCCATGTCGGTTTCCCATTAGCCGCCCAGTCCGTGTACATGTCGCGGGGCGTGACGGAATTGGGCCGGCTGTTGAAGTTGCGATAGCTTTCGAAACCTCCACGAATCGTCGTGTTCCTGAACGGCTGCGCCGTCACCGCGATCTGTGCACGACGCGTGGTGTCGGAAGAAGGTTTTCGCACGAAGCCTTTCTCGTCGTAAAGACCCAAAGCGCGCACGCCCAGTTTCCCCCGAAGAAGCACACGATTGAAATCCAGTCCGAGCCGGTAGCCATCGTAGCTGTCTACACTCGTCGAGACCTGGCTGATGTCCTTCGCAGTCGAGGCCTTTTTGGTATTTATGTTCACGCCGCCACCCGAATTACCGAGACCGAAAATGCTCGAATTGGGACCGCGCGAAATCTCAATCGACTCGATGTTGAACGTGTCAATCGGGAGGGAGGAATCCATGCCGTTGACAGCAACGTTGGCGGCACTGAGACCGCGCATACGCGTTGATCCGCTGGGATTGCTCATGACCGAGTCAGTCACGACGCCGCGATCTACATTGAAACTGGTATATTGGTAGATCCCTTCCGTACTGGCCTCGTATTTGAACACGTCGTTGATGTCGAAAGCCGCCGTGTCCTCGAGCTGCTGCTTGGTCACAACACTGATCGACGCGGCAAGGTCCTCCAGCCGGGAGTTGAGCCGCGTCCCAGACATGGCAGAATTCGCGAGATATCCGTTGTTGGTTGCTTCAACCTCGAAAGGCGAAAGCTCAATTATCCCTCCCTCCGTCTCCATGCGGTCCACGGTTGGAACTGATGCAGCTGAGTCTCCCGTGGGTGGAGGCGGTTCGTTCACAGCCTGGCTCCACGCCGTCGAAGCAGCGAGGATGGCTAGAGCCAGCTGCGCGCTTACGCGCTGCAGCGGCGATTCGGTGAGTCGGTAGTTCTTCTTCATGATGCGGGTTGGTTTGGGGGCCCGCTGCGCACGACGGTCAGCCACAGCATAGAGCAAGACCATGGGTGGTTTCATTCAACGGCAGCGCCTTCTCTGGAAAAAAGACACTGGCGCAAAAGAAACAAAACACGACAGCCAAACAGGTCAGGCAGGGCTTAAAATCAGGGCATTTAGGGCAGATGCCTTCAAAAGAAGCCGCAGCCACATCCCTCAACGTGAGGAGATTCTGACAGTACCGATTTCTACGCCCACCCCCTCCTGGAGGAGGACGCAGGACGCACGCGGGCCGAGCGCATTTATTAACGCCACCCGCGCCACCCTCCCTCTCACAACCCACTCAAATCCCGAAAACCCGCCTCCAATCCCGAGCGCGTTTTCACCTCTTCCGCCACCGCGGGGCCGTTGTTATTCCATAGATTACCCGGACCGTTCGCATTTTTCTGAAACTTTTCCTCCGGACACCAGTTGTCGCGCACCGTGACAAAGGCAGACCCCTCATCCAGATAGACATACGACCAGTGGTCCTTGTCGTGCGACCAAGGGCCCGGCTTCACGTCCCAGATCGCATTCTCGCTGATGACCGTGCCCGACTGCGCTGAAAGCGTGTAGATCCCTCCAGTATCCGCCATCCGTGTCGCGATATTGAAAATACGATTCGCGTGGACGCGGTTCTTCCCCGCCACATTCGGCGAACGTGTCCAGCCCCAGCCCACGCTCACCGCCGTATACGGCAGGTCGTTCAGCTCGTTGTGCTCGACCGTGATCTCGCGCGCATAGCCCACCGCGATGCCCACGCATCCCCAGTCCTCCGTCGCGCAGTTCGTGAACAAATTATTCGCGATCCGCGTGCCGGCACACACCACGCGTTGATCGATGGGATTATATGGCAGATGTGTTTCCTCCGCCTCGTCCTGAAAGCTTCCGAGTTGCAACCCGCTCCCGCCGAGATCGCGAAACACACAACCTTCCACCGCGCCGCCCTTCGTGCCTTTCGCAAAATCCAACCCGCTTGCCGCCGAGTGCTCGAATCGACAACGCACAAACCGCACGCCCTCCGCATTGCGCACCACGACCGACGCCGGCATCCGTTCCAACCATTCCTGATTGTCGAGACTCCGCCAGTCCGGCGTGCCCTTCGGCGTCAATTTGTACGCTTCGGTCATCGCCATTCCCGCCTGCAACGGCACATGCCCCGCACGCCCCGGCCGCGTCCACGCCCCGTG
>CAMLSH010000286.1 GCA_946482625.1 uncultured Opitutaceae bacterium | reverse complement strand
GCCAGCACGCGTTTTAAAACCGCGGCGCCGATCTGCGCCGCCTGCTGACCGTGGAGCGCTTTGTCGTTTTTGTAGGCCGCTTTGATCTCGGTCAGGATTTCCTCGGTCGTCTCGACACCGAAGTCCGCCGTGTAGAGCGCCTCTTCCAGCGTTTCGAGCGATGAGGCGTCGATGGGTTTCTGACCAAAGATTGCCGCCGTCTTCGCCGCGATGGCGGAAACCGTTTTGGCGAAACCGTCCTTAAATTTTTTGAAGAGACCGAACATGAGGGGAAATGACCAATGACCGAGTGACCAATGACCAATGGAAACCAATCAGAAAAAGCAGCGCGGCCTGCAAACCAAGCTCCAAGACTTCCGCATGACCCTCACTGGACATTGGTCACTGGTCATTCCACGAGCGACTAGTCGCTCGTGGTGGCTTTGCGCGAGTCGCGGCCGAGCTGGTCTTTCAGACGGTCCAGGATGCCGTTGATGAAGCGCTTTGCATCGGCGTTGGAAAATTGCTTCGAGAGGTCGATCGCTTCGTTGATCGAGACGACCGGCGGGATGTCTTTGCGATAGACCATCTCGAACATCGCGATGCGCAGGATCGCGAGGTCGATGCGCGCGATGCGGTCGAAGTCCCAGTTATGCGCGAGGCCTTTGATGCGCGTGTCGAGGTCGACGATGTTGTCGATCACGCCGTGGATCACCTCTTCGCCAAAGGCGTAGTGTTCACGCGGCTTCTCCTGCTGTTCGAAAAAGTAACGCAGATCCTCCAAGAGGTTGGCCGGAGCGTTCAGGCTCCAAGCGTACAGATATTGAAGTGCGGCGACACGACCGTCGCGGCGTTGGGCAAACAGGGCTTTGCTCATTGGGAAAGGGTTCTTTTCAAGGCAGCCATCTCGAGGGCGGAGCTGGCGAACTCGCCTCCGCGATTGATTTTCCCGAGGCAGCGCTCCTCGGCCTGCTTCAGGTTCTCGGCCACGACCACGCCGTTGATCACGGGGATCTTCGCATCGAGCGCAACGCGCTGCAGTCCGCTGGTCGCCGACTCGGCGATGAGTTCGTAATGGATCGTGCCGCCACGGATCAACACGCCGAGCGCGACGATGACATCGAGCTTATGGCGCGCGGCCAGCAGTTGCGCGGCGCTCGGCAGTTCGTTCGAGCCGGGCACGCGGACCACATGAAGATTTTTCTTCTTAACGCCCGCCGCCAGTAACTGGGCAACGACTTGATCGAGCAACGCGTCAGTGAGCCGCGCATTAAACCGGGCGGCAGCGATACCGACCTTAAAGGCGGTGCCGTCGATGGACAGTTGCGTGGGCGCGTCGAGACTCATGGCAAAGAAGGAACCGATGTGTCTGCGGCTCGCAACAGCACGGGGCAACTCAAATTCCCCGGGGAGAAATCGCCCAGCCAAAAGCTTGCGCCTCGTGACGCCACCGAAAGAGTTCGCTCGTTTCATGCGCTTCCGAATCGAACATCGCACTTCCTACCGCTACGCGGGCACGGCGTCCGAGTCGTTCATGGAAGCGCGATTGACTCCGATCAACGACGAGCAGCAGCGGCTGATCTCGCGCCGGCTCACCACCACGCCCGGCTGCAACATCCACACGTACACCGACTACTTCGGCAACACGGTGGAAACGTTTTCCATCGTCCACCGCCACAGCTCGCTCGTGCTCGTCAGCGAATCCGAAGTGGAAACGCTCCCCTTCGCGCCGCCCAACGTCGCGTTGGAGATCAGCATCTCCGAAGCGCGCCAGATTTTCCGCAGCGAGCGCCTGCACCTCTACGAATTTCTCATGCCCTCGCCGGCCATCGAGTTGACGACGGAGGTGAACCAGCTCGCCAACCAGTTTTTCAAACCCGGCGATCCCCTCGGGCCGTCGTTGCTAAAACTCAACACGTGGATCCACGAAAACTTCAAGTACGCCCCCGGCGCCACCCGCATCGACACGCCGGTGTCCACCGTCCTTAAGAAACGCACGGGGGTTTGCCAGGATTTTGCCCAGCTCATGATCGCCGTGCTGCGCTCGGCGGAAATCCCGGCCCGTTACGTGACCGGCTATATCGAGACCGAAAACCAGCGCCTGGCTTCGGCGGAAAAAGTCGACGTTGCCCTGATCGGTGCCAGCGAAAGCCACGCATGGGTGGAGATCCGCCTTCCCGGGGGATTCTGGTGGCCGCTCGATCCGACCAACGACTGCGTCGCCGGAGAACGCCACGTGAAAGTTTCGACCGGCCGCGACTATCAAGACAGCACGCCGACCAGTGGCGTATTCAAAGGGACTTACACCGAGTGGCTGAATGTCGGCGTGGTCATGCAGCGGATCTGAGCCAGACTCACGGCGCCGGAGCGGCTCAGGTTGGTGTAGCTGCGCTTGAGCCGAAGGCGAAAGCGTGGTTCGTGGCCGGAGAGCCCAGACCACGTTGTCGCTACGCTCCAACGCGGCTACGAAAATCACTCCGGACACGCCTCAAACGTCGCCGGTGGCTTAATCACGAAAAAGGCCCGTCGGCAAAGACGGGCCCAAGGATAACGGAAGGAGAGGTCAGACAACTCTACCCGCGAAAATCCACAACGTGGGATTCGATCGCCTTGTCGTCGGCGCCAATCAGGGTGATGTAAACTTTGAATACGTAAGGCGGACGCACGATGACGTTGCCCTTCAAGGCGGTGCCGTCATCGGTCGGGTTCAAGATGGAGCGCACATCGCCCGTCTTATTAACCGGGTCCCAGCGGGTGACGGCGCGGACCGCATCAGCCGCGATAGGCTTCTTTTTTGCGTCGTAGAACGAAAGCTTGAAGTGTCCGCCCTCAAGCGAGAGCGAAAGGAAACCACCGCTGGCGCGGGCGATGACCGAGCCCGGCAGCTGCGGCTCGGCTTCCTCTTCGGCGGGAGCCGCGGGTGGGGCGGGATTTTTCGGAGCAGTCTGAGCGAGAAGGGGTACGACGATGCCGATTGAAGCGGCCATCAACAACGACTTCGCCAACGCGGCGTTGAGTTTCATGGGGCGGAACCTAGGCCCCGCCCCACCCGGCTCGCAAGCGGCATTCTGTCAACGCGGGGTAAAACCCGCTCGGCCATGGACTGCGGCGGCCCGACGCCGCTTCATAAGCGAACCTCGGCTCGCGCTCAGTTCCGAGGGGAGGGAGGGTGCCGAAGCGCTGTGACAAAGCGGTGCCGAGGCACCGCACTCCACAGTCAACCCTTCGCTTGGATCTGCGCTTTGAGCGCCTTCCACCGTGCGAGCCGTTCCGCGATCTTCGCCTCAGGACCGAGCGTCTTCGGCGTGTAGAGCGTAAGCGGCTTTTCGAGATACTCCTGACCAGAGATGTTTTCCGGGTAGTCGTGCGAGTAACGATAGCCTTTGCCGTGACCCGCACGCTTGCTCGCCTGGCCGCCTTTGTCGCGGACTGGCAACGGCACCGACTGAACTGGTTGGCTGGATACGGCGTGCTTCGCGGCAGCAAGCGCGAGGGTGATCGAGTTGCTCTTCGGCGCGCAGGCGATGTGCAGCGTCGCATGCGCGAGCGCGTACTCCGCCTCCGGCAGGCCGACAAACTCGCAGGCTTGATGCGCGGCCACAGCAAGCGGAAGTGCGAGCGCATCGGCGAGACCGACATCCTCCGACGCCAGAATCACGAGACGTCGCGCGATGAAGCGCGGGTCCTCCCCACCGGCCAGCATCTTCGCGAGCCAGTACATCGCCGCGTCGGGGTCGGAACCGCGGCAGCTTTTGATGAAGGCTGAGATCGTGTCGTAGTGCTCATCCTCGTCCGCGTCGTAGCGAATACGTCGCTCACGGGCGAACGCCTCTAACTCCGCGGAGGTTATCGCAGATTTCTCCGGCAGACTGAGCACGATGACTTCGAGCGAGTTGAGCGCTCGCCGCAGATCGCCGTCGCACAGCACGGCGAGATCGGCGAGCACCACATCGTCGGCCGTGCAACCGCGCGGGCCAAGTCCGCGTTCGCTGTCGGCGAGCGCGCGTTTCAACACGCTCGCAACTGCGGCGGTGGCGAGAGGTTCGAGGCGGAAAAGGTGGCTGCGGCTGAGCAGCGGCGGATTCACATAAAAACCCGGATTGTGCGTGGTCGCGCCGATGAGCCGCACGTGGCCTTCCTCGACGTCGGGCAGCAGCAGATCCTGCTGCGATTTGTTGAAGCGGTGCAGCTCGTCGATGAAGAGCAATGTCGGGCCGTCGGCGCTCAAGCGGCGCGCAGTCGTGAGGATTTCGCGGAGCTCGGCGACGTTCGACATGACGGCGTTGATACGCACGAAACGGCTTTTGGTTTCGCGTGCGATGACTTCGGCGAAACTGGTTTTCCCGCAACCCGGCGGTCCGTAGAAAACCAGCGAGCCGAAGCGATTGGTCGCGATCAATCGCGGCAGGAGCGCCCCGGGCGCGGTGAGATGTTCCTGGCCGACGATCTCGGGCAAGGTGCGTGGGCGCATCCGGGCGGCGAGCGGCTGGTTCGCGGGTGGTTTCGTCGAAGCCGGCAGCACGGAGCCGCGCGAAGCGGAGGGAACAGATTCACCAAAGAAGTCGGCTTGCTCGGCGGAGGTCATTTTGCGGGCAACACTCATGCACAGAAATTTCCAGGAATGAAGGAAAGCGTGCGGAAATATGTGTGTGCATTCGCGCGCCGGAAAGGCTTTCAGTTTCATCGTGATCGTGCGCTGTCTTCGCCACCGGGCTCCGGTGTTGTGGCTGTTGCTGCCGTTCATGGGAGGCGTGCTGGCGGGAAAAACCGTCGCGTTCGCATGGCCTATGGGCTGGCTGCTGGGCGGAGCCGTGGCCGGCGCCGGACTCGCGCTGGGCTTCGCACGGCGAACGAACGTGTGGGCGGCGGCGTTGAGCCTCGCAGTCTTTTTCGGCGGCCTAGCCGCGTACGAATTGCGACGCGCGCGGCTCGTCGAGTGGGACTCGCTGCCGCCGCGTGAGGCGAGACTCACCCTGCAGATCGAACGGACGTTTCCGACTCCAGACGATGGCCGGAAAATCAGCGGGCTCGCCAGGATCGTGGATGCGGACCGGCACCTGCGCGACATCATCGGACAGCGGCTTTATTTTTCGCTCTCAAATAAACCGGAGGAACCAGCACCGATGCGTTCGAGCGAAATCGCGGTCGTCGGCCTGCTTGAAACGTTACCGCACTCCGCTCCGATCGCGACGTTCGAGGGATTTCTGACCGCGTCCGGACTCAACTTCCGCCTGACGCGTGGGCGCGTCCACGCAGTCGTCCAACCGCCCGGTGCCTATGCGCAATTTTGCGAACGAGCTCGGGAACGGTTCGGCGCGATTCTTTCGCGCGGGCTGGAAAAACAGCCCGCACTCGCCGGTGTGCTCCGTGCGATGTTGCTCGGGCAGAAACATGAACTCAGCGACGGGCAGACGACCCAGTTTTTGCAAAGCGGCACGATGCATCTCTTCGCGATCAGCGGACTGCACATCATGGTGATCGCGGTGGCGCTT
>CAMLSH010000285.1 GCA_946482625.1 uncultured Opitutaceae bacterium | reverse complement strand
GGCACCACCAGACGGGGCGCTCATCGACGTAGGCGAGGCCGCGTTTGAAGAGCTGAAGGAAGATCCACTGCGTCCAGCGGAAGTAAGTCGGGTCGGTCGTATCGACTTCGCGATCCCAATCGTAAGCGAAGCCGAGGGCCTTCAGTTGGCGGCGGAAATTGGCGATGTTGTTCTGCGTGTTTGCGGCGGGATGCGTACCGGTTTTGACGGCGTGCTGTTCGGCAGGGAGGCCGAACGCGTCCCAGCCGATGGGATGGAGGACGTTGAAGCCTTGGGCGCGCTTGGCGCGGGTGATAATGTCGGTCGCGGTGTAACCTTCCGGATGGCCGATGTGCAGGCCCGAGCCGGACGGGTAGGGGAACATGTCGAGCGCGTAGAACTTCGGCTTCGACGTGTCGTTCGTCGTGCGGAAGGTCTTTTGCTCCTCCCAGATTTTTTGCCAGTGCGGCTCGATTTGGGCGAAGTTGTAGTCGGTGCTGTTCGTTGCCATCGGAGAAACCCGCCACCGTGAAGAAATCTCCGGCACCGTCAACGCCTGCGACTGTGTCGGGATTCTCCCATTCAATCGCCGGCTGACTGTCGGTTTTGTGCGGATTTTGGCGCATGAAAGAACAAACCCGGCAATCTGCGCAGCTCCTGTCGTTGCAAGATCGATATTCGGCGACCAGTTCCTCTGCGGACATCCCCAGGTCCCCTTACACCCCATGACCATCACGCGCTCGTCTACTCTTCGCGTTCTCACTCAATCTCTCGCCGCGCTTTGCACAGCGGGCGCGCTGCATGCGCAGACGCCGACATTCACCAATGTCGGCGTGCACGACCCCTCGGTGGTGAAAGAGGGGGCGAACTACTACGTCTTCGGTTCGCACATGGCGTCAGCCAGCACGCCCGACCTGATGCACTGGACACAGATCTCCACCACCGCGGCGGCGCCCAATTCGCTCATTCGCAATGGCGCGCCACGCACAGAGTTCGCGGCCGCGCTGGCCTACGCGGAGACCGATACGTTCTGGGCGCCCGACGTGATCAAACTCGGGGACGGCAAATTTTATTTCTATTACTGCGCCTGCCGAGGCGACTCGCCGTTGAGCGTGCTGGGGCTCGCGGTCGCCGATTCGATTACCGGGCCGTACGCGGATGTCGGCATCATGCTCCGTTCGGGCAAGGCCGACAGCAATCCGGCGGTCGGCACGTACAACGCCACCATCCACCCCAACGTCGTGGACCCGTCCGTGTTTTTCGACAAGGACGGCAAGCTTTGGATGGTCTACGGTTCCTACTCGGGCGGCATCTTCATCATGGAACTCAACCCTGCGACCGGGCAGCCGCTCGCAGGACAGGGCTATGGAAAACGGCTCATAGGCGGAAACCATGTGCGCATCGAAGGCGCCTACATTATCTACAGCCCGGAGACCTCCTTCTATTATCTCTTTCTCTCGTACGGCGGTCTGGCGGCTGACGGCGGTTACAATATCCGCGTCGCTCGTTCAACGAGTCCCGACGGCCCATTTTTAGACTCGGCCGGCAACGATCTCACCAACGTGAAGGGGCCCGACGGCACGTTCTTCAACGATGCGGCGATCGCGCCTTACGGCGTGAAGCTGATGGGCAACTGGCAGTTCCTCCACGATGCGAGCGAGCCGCGCACGGTCAGCAGCGGTTACGTTTCGCCCGGACATTGTTCGGTCCATCGCGATGCCACGACCGGTAAATACACGCTTGTCTTTCATACGCGTTTCGTCGGCCGCGGCGAAGTGCACGAGGTTCGCGCGCATCAGATGTACCTGAACGCCGACGGCTGGTTCGTAGCCGCTCCGCACCGTTACGCGCAAGAGACGCTCGCGGCGACGAGCGCGAGCCAGATACCCGGCAGTTTCAAACTGATCAACCACGGCAAGGACATCTCCGCCACGGTCAAAACCTCCACCATCATCACGCTCAACGCCGGCGGCTCCATCTCGGGCGCGGCCACGGGTACTTGGGCGCTCGCAGGAAACAACCAGGCAACGATCGTGCTCGGCGGAACGAGCTACCGCGGCGTGTATTCGCGCCAATGGGACGACGATAATCGGGTGTGGACGCTGTGCTTCAGTGCTTTGTCGACCGACGGCGTTTCCATCTGGGGCACGCAAATCGTCCCGGGCAATGTGTCCGCGCAGACGGTCGCCAGCGGACGCAGCGTTAATTTCTCGGCGCCGGCCGGAACGACAGGCGTGCAATGGCAGATACTCGCTTCGGACGACTGGCAGAATCTCAGCAACGACAGCACGTACAGCGGCGTCGTCACCGCCACGCTCACGATCACGAATGCAACCACGACCGTGAACGGCGCGAAGTACCGTTACGTCGGCACCGCGACCGGCAGCGGCGTGACCGGCACGCCCGTGACGCTCACCGTCAACCCCGCGCTCTTCTCCGCGCCGACCGGCATCGCCGTCGATTCCGCCGGCAATCTCTACGTCAGCGACAGCACGGATAACACGATCCGCAAAGTCGCGACGGACGGAGCCACCAGCGTTCTCGCCGGAACCGCCGGCAGCCTCGGCGCGACCGATGGCACCGGCGCAGCCGCCCTTTTCCGCGCGCCCGCCGGACTCGCGCTCGACAGCGCGGGAAGTGTTTATGTTGCGGATACCGGAAATTCCACGGTGCGCAAAATCACCGCTGCCGGTGTGGTAACCACGCTCGCCGGCTCCTCGGGAAATACGGGAAGCGCCGATGGCACGGGCTCGGCCGCGCGTTTCGCTTCGCCTGCCGATCTCGCGATCACCGCCGCAGGCACACTCTACATTGCGGACACCGGCAATCACACCGTCCGCCAGCTCGACAGCGCTGGCGCTGTGACCACACGCGCCGGCACCGCCGGCATTAATGGCACGATCGACGGTACTGCGGCCGCCGCGCGTTTCAACGGACCTGCGGGTATCGCTGCGAACGCGACGGGCGAACTTTACGTGGCTGACACCGTCAACAACACGCTACGCAAAGTCACCACTGCGGGCGGCGTGGTGACGACCTTGGCGGGGACTTACGGAATCACGGGGTCGGCCGATGGCGCAGGTGTGAACGCGACTTTCAGCGGGCTCACCGGCACGACGACTGACAGCACCGGCAACGTTTACGTCGCAGACACGCAAAACTCCACGATCCGCAAAATCACACCGCTGGGCGTCACCACGACGCTGGCGGGCTTGCCGGGCGTCGCGGGTCTTCAAGACGGCGCCGGAAGCGATGCGTGGTTCAACAAACCGCGCGATGTTGCCGTTGACGCCGCGGGTAATCTCTACGTGGCCGACACGGGCAACGCCGTTCTCCGCAAGGTGACACCGGCGGGCGTCGTCACGACGATCGCCGTCACCGCCGCAGCCAATCCTCCAGGCGGCGGCACCGGTGGCGGAGGCTCGCCGGGCGGTGGAACGCCACCTCCTGCGAGCAGCGGAGGCGGAGGGGGTGGCGGTGGTGGCGCGCCCAGTTTAGGGTTCTTTGCAGCGCTCGTGTTGCTGAGCGCTCTTCGCGGTGTGCGGAAAGTGATCGGGCCTCGGCGGGACACGGTAGTTCAAGGTTAACTACTCGAAACGGCGTGCCCGTTCGGACCTGAGCCGCATCTGGTGCAAAATGCGGCTTGGTTTTACGGCTTGGCGGACAAGGCTTGATGTCTTCCGATGCCGCTCCATGTTTACAGGCATCGTCGAAGAAACAGGTCGCGTGGTCTCTTTCGCGCAGGCACAGGCCGCCTGGCGTTTGAAAATCGCCGCACGCACGGCGCTGGAAAACGTCGCGCTCGGGGACAGCATCGCCGTCAACGGCTGCTGTCTCACGGTGGTGGCATTCGACACTGCGCACCTCGAATTCGACGTGCTGGAGGAAACCCGGAGGCTCACGAGTATCTCGGTGCTCGCGGCGGGTTCGCCAGTCAACTTGGAGCGAAGCCTGCGTTTCGACGGAAAAGTCGGCGGACATTTTGTCACCGGGCACATCGACGGCTTGGGGACAATCGAGGTTTTTGAACAACGCGGGCAGGATCATTATTTGCGCGTGCGCACGCCGGCGGGCGGAGGGCGCCATGTCGTTCACAAAGGCAGCATCGCGATCGATGGCATTTCGCTGACGGTCGCCGAGGTGGACGGCGACAGCTTCGCGGTCTGGCTGATCCCGCACACCGTCGCGATCACGAATCTGCACATCAAGCGCGCGGGTGACCCCGTGAACTTGGAATTCGACTTGCTCGGGAAGTACGTGGAGAAGCTGCTTGCTCATCCCCAGCCTCGAAACGCCTGATTGTTTTTCCATGCGAGCCGCGCTTACCGCACTGACCGATGAATTGAAGCGACTCAGATCCGGCGGCGTTAAAACCGTCACGGTTTCCGAGCAGGCTTTGGCCGGTCTGCGCAAAGTCATCGCCGCGCGCGGGGGCGCCAACGTTCGTCCTGTTGCGGCTCCAGCGATTCAAACGCCCCGCTCTGGCGTCGTAGATCCCCAACTACGGGAAGCGCGCGGAGCTGACGAGTCGGCACGCGCAACAACAGGTTCGGCGATCTCCGCGGGAGTCGAAGCGCGCGCCGCCAGTCCGACTTCGACAGCGCGCGCGTTTACTCCCGCGCCAGCCACAGCGCCGGTCGCTGCCGCTCCCGCCCCAAAATTACCGCCACCGCCAGTCGTGTCATTGCCGGATGGAGACAAGCAGACGCGATGGGACGCATTGCTCGCGATGGTGACGGCCGATCCCGTCTGCGTGCAGCACGTGCGCCCCGGAAAAAAAGTGGTGCTGGGCGTGGGCAGTCTGGACGCGAAGATTTTTTTCTGCGGTGAAGCTCCGGGAGCGGAAGAGGAAGTGCAGGGCGAACCGTTTGTCGGCCCGGCCGGGCAGTTGTTGACGAAGATGATTCAAGCGATGGGGCTCAAGCGGAGCGACGTTTACATCGGCAACATCATGAACTGGCGTCCGGATCTGCCGACTCCGCCCGGACAGGCGCAGATCGGAAACCGGCCGCCGACAGAAGAGGAGATCACGTACTGCCTGCCGTATCTCCGCGCGCAACTGGAGATCGTGAATCCCGATCTGGTCGTGGCGCTCGGTTCGACGGCGGCGCAGGGACTTTTTGGTTACGGCAGTTTTAAGACGCTCGGAGAAATTCGCGGGCGCTGGAAACCGTTTGCCGAAAAGCCGGTCATGGTGACGTACCATCCGTCTTACATTTTGAGAAATCCCACGAATCGCTCCAAGCGGGCGATCTGGGAAGACCTTCTCAAGGTGATGGAGCGCGCCGCGCTTCCGATCTCAGACAAGCAACGGGTGTACTTTTTGGACAAATGAAACGACTCCTCTCTGCTGCCAGTCTCATCGCAACCTTGTCGCTGACGACGGATTTTTTTGGCGCCAGCGACATCCCGTTCGACTTCGAAGTTTTGCAATTCCAGGCCAAGGCGCTCGCCGCGAAACCGTACGCCTCGCACCAGCAGCCCATCCCCGA
>CAMLSH010000284.1 GCA_946482625.1 uncultured Opitutaceae bacterium | reverse complement strand
GAGTTCAAGCAGGCCGAGGAAAACGTAAACGCCGTCACCCAGCGACTCCTCTCGGCCAAGGGCAAACATCCCGTCTCCTACTACCACAAGAAGCTCGGCCAGATCATGTGGAATTACTGCGGCATGGCCCGCACCAAGGAAGGTCTGGAAAAAGCCCTCCAGGAAATCCCCGCCCTTCGCGAAGAGTTCTGGCAAAACGTGCTCGTCCCCGGCTCCGGCGCCGAGCTCAACCAATCGCTCGAACAAGCCGCTCGCGTGGCCGACTTCATCGAACTCGGCGAACTCATGTGCCGCGATGCCCTCACCCGCGAAGAAAGCTGCGGCGGGCACTTCCGCGAGGAGTACCAGCACCCCGACGGCGAATGCAAACGCGACGACGAAAAGTTCGCTCACGTCGCCGCGTGGGAATTCCAAGGCGAGGGCAAGACCCCGCTCCGCAACGTCGAGCCGCTCGTTTACGAAGCCGTCAAGATGAGCGTCCGCTCCTACAAATAAGCGCCGCCCCACGAATCGAAAATCGAGATTCTAAAATCGAAAATCCTCCCATGGTCGCCGCCTCTCCTTCCACCCAACTGATCTCCGTCACCCTCCGCGTCTGGCGCCAAGCCGGCCCCGACACGGCCGGCCGCTTCGCCGAATACCAGGCGAAGAACTGCAACCCCAACATGTCGTTCCTCGAGATGCTCGACGTGGTGAACGACGATCTCACCGCTCGAGGCGAAGATCCCATCGCGTTTGCGCACGACTGCCGCGAAGGCATCTGCGGCACCTGCTCGCTCGTGATCGATGGCAAACCCCACGGTCCCCACAAAGGCGTCGCCAGCTGCCAGACATACATGCGCAGCTTCACCGACGGCGCCATCATCACCGTCGAACCCTTCCGCGCTCACCCGTTTCCCGTCGTCAAGGATCTGGTCACCGATCGCTCCGCCTTCGACAAGATCCAGCAGGCCGGCGGCTTCATCAGCATCCGCACGGGAGCCGCTCCCGACGCGAACTCGATCCCCGTTCCGAAAGAAAACGCCGACCTCGCGATGGACGCCGCCGCGTGCATCGGCTGCGGCGCTTGTGTCGCTGCCTGCAAAAACGCCAGCGCGATGCTCTTCGTTTCGGCCAAAGTTTCCCAATACGCGCTGCTTCCCCAAGGCCAGCCCGAGCGCGATCAACGCGTGCTCAACATGGTCGCCAAGATGGACGAGCTCGGTTTCGGCAATTGCACGAACCAATACGAGTGCTCCGCCGCCTGCCCAAAACTCATCTCGCACGATTTCATCGCGCGCATGAACAAAGACTACCTCGCCGCCAGCTTCCGCAGCGCCTTCAAGTCCAAGAGCGCCGCCGCCAGCGGTGGAGGCGCGTAACCGGGACAGGCCGCCTCCTTCACTTTCAAGCCACCGGTTGCCAAAACCCCGGTGGCTTTTTTGCGCCAATCCCAAATGACCTGTGACCATTGAGCCAATGACCAATGGAAATCCCCCGAGCCCGGCCTTCGCCCGGCTTCTTGCATCCAGCGCCGATCAGCCTCTGCTTCCGACACTGGCCATTGGTCACTGATCATTGGTCATTCTCCCCGTGACAGTCTTCAACGTCCTCGCCCCAGTCTTCCTACTCATCGCGCTCGGCGGCATCCTCCAGCGCACGCATTTCGTATCTGCCGGATTCTTACGCGAGGCCAACAAAGTCACCTACTGGCTCGGCCTGCCCGCGCTGCTGTTCAGCAATCTCGCCACCTCGCTGCACGAAGCCGGCGGCGCGCAGACGATGCTCAACACCCTGCTCGCCGCCACCGGTCTCGTGCTCGTCACCGCCTATCTGGTCGCGTGGCTCCTCCGGCTCGACAACGCCCGCATCGGCACCTTCGTGCAGGGCGCATTCCGCGGCAATCTCGCCTACGTCGGCCTGCCCATCGTCTACAGCCTGCCCGACGCCCCCGGCTCCTCCGGCCTCTCCGTGCGCGCCGCCGCCGTCGTCGCCCTCGCCCCGATGCTTGTTCTCTACAACGTCATCGCCGTCACCGTGTTGATCGCCAGTCAGCACAACCTCAGCCGCGCCATGATCAAACCGCTGCTGAAACAACTCGCCACCACCCCCCCGCTCATCGCCACGCTCGCCGGCTTTGCCTGGGCACTCTCCGGCGTGCCGCTTCCGGTTTCAGTCGCCATGTCATTTGACTGGCTGGGTCAGATGGCCCTGCCGCTCGCCTTGCTCGCCATCGGAGGAGCGCTCGCGCAAAGCCGCGCCACCCACGGCTGGCAGGTCCCCGTCACCGCCGCCTTCGTGAAGACCGTCGTGTCACCAATTTTCGGTTACTTCATCGGCCGCCGACTCGGCCTGACCGGCATGGAACTGGCCGTGGTGCTGGTGTTTCTCGCCTGCCCCACGGCCGGAATTTCCTTCACGATGGTGTCGCAGCTCAAAGGTGACGAACCGCTCGCCTCCGGCACGATCCTCTTCAGCACGTTCATAGCCATCGTGACGTTGTCCGTGGCGCTGACCTTTATCTGAGCGGCGGAGCCTGCTTCAGTCGCGAAGCGCGGTGACGCCAGTAGACGACCGCGACCAGCGTACATACGCCCATCCAGATCGCGCTTGTTGCGGGCTCGGGAACCGCAGGTGGCGCGGCAGAAACGGTCACCATGTCCAGCCGCAACGTGCCCGTCGTCCCATAGTTGGCCGACGCGCCAGCCGCATCGTACTGCGAACCCTCGAAAACCGAAACCAGGCGGAAACCGAAGTTCGCGTTATCCTCGAACGCGCTGTCCGCGAGAAACGAATACGTGATGCTCTGCACAAACGCCTGGCTGCTGGACGACACCGTGTTGATAAAAAGCCCGCTCGAATCGAATGACGTGCCGGTGTTGTTCCCCGTCGTACCAACCGAAGCGACGCCACCGCTTACATCGGAAAAGTTAATGCCGTCCGACGTAGCCTGCAGTTGGAAGCGCTCGCTCGCCGTGGTGGTCTGCCGCAGATCGAAACTGATCTGGATCGCCTCCGAAAATCCGGCCGTGCTCACCATAAATTGCGCCCCAGCGGTACCAGAACCCGTACCTTGGGCGGGCCAGCCGGCGAGGTTCCACGCGGTGTTGTCCGTCGCGTCGTCGCGCGGGCTGCCGGCGGCAAAAGTGGCGTTTACGCCGCCGATGGCGGAGGCTGCTCCACTCCCGATCGAAGGTGCCGCGGAGCCTGTGCTGGAAGTGGCGTCGGGCGTGGAGGAATTAAAGTCCCAGAGGGTGATGATCTGTGCGGAGGCAACGAGCGGCAGTGCGGCGAAAATGCACGCACCCGCGAGGCCACCGACGATGGACATACGCATGGGGGTAAACAGGATTGAGGTTTTGGTGGATGTCCCCGTCTCCGCGGCCCTCCCGCGTAAGCGACAACGCGGCGATTCGGGCCGGCAGCAACCGCACTGGCAAGCGTCATATCCGCCGACGGGCGTTATTTCTTCCGACGTATCCTGCTCATGTCCTGCCACCTATCGGACAAATTCGATCATTTACCAAAAAAACTGAAACGTGTTACGCGGCTTTTGGAAGAAGGGAGTGCGCCAGCTTCACGTCCCGTACTTTCCAGTCCCGGACGCGCCCAAGGCGCGGTTAGGCTAACGCGGTTTTTGGCGGAATCAAAAAACGCTCCCGGAGTGGTCGGGCCATCCACCACTCCGGGACAGCCTGTTCTTCAGCGAGACTTAAAGTGGCGCGCCTCCCTGCGGTGTTCCGCCGCGCTTCACCCGCGTTCAACCACCCCGTCCCGCCTCGCTGCGCATCAGGGGATGCGCAGCTTCATGCCGATCTTGAGAGCGGCGGGATTGGGCAGGCTGGCGCGGTTGGCGTCGTAGATGTCTGCCCAACGTTCGCTGTTGCCGTAGTAACGACGCGCGATGCGGGTCAGCGTTTCGCCTTCCACCACCGTATGAATACGCGGTTCCGCCGCTTGCGGCGCGCGGACTACCGTCGAGGTTGGCGAAGCCGTGTCCGCCGGGCGGCGCGGCGGGCTCAAAACAGGTCCCGTCGACGCCGTCGCAGTCGTTACCGCCACCGGAGCCGTGCGATTTTTGAGCTGGATATTCTCAGCTGCGAGTTGACCGACCTGGTTTTGCGCGTGGCGCAGTTGCTCGCGCAACGCCGCCAACTGCGCGGAGGCTTCCTGACCGGCGACTGAGGCTGCTCGCGCGTCGGTCGCCTGTTTCTCCGCCGCTTGGATACGTTCCGCCAGGGCGGCGCGCTCGCTGTCGGTGGCCACCAAAGATTTCTGCAACGAATCGACCTCCTCTTCCTTGAGCTGGAAACTGCGAAGCGTCGCGGTGAGTCTGGCCGAGGCTTCGTCGAGCTGTTTGCGTAGCTCGACCGGATCCTCGCCCGCAGGAACGGGAGCTGCCGGCGCCGCTTTTTCCTGCTCCAGCACGGCGACACGCTGCGCCAGGGTTTCCCGCTCCGCACGAATGGCCGCGGAGGCTTCTTCTGCGGCTTTGAGCCGGGCTTGCAGGTCTTCGACCGCAGCAGCGCCACCGGCGGCTTCGCGGGCGGCGGTCTGCGCGACGGCGAGTTCGCGACCGAGTCGCGCGCTTTCGGCTTCAAGCGCAGCATTGGCCTGCTGCAACGCGGCCTGCTGCTGTTGCTGCGTCTCCTGCGCCGCGATCGCCGCATCGAGTTTCGCCTGTATTTCCCGTACTTCCTGAGCAGGCGCCTCGCCCGACTTCGCGGCGGTCGCCAGCTGTTCTTTCAAACCCGCGTTTTCAGCCGAGGCACGCGCGGCGGCCTGCTCGGCGTCCGCGATCTTTTGCAGCAACCCGTTACGCTCTCCTTCGAAATTCGCAGAGGCCGCTTTCAGACCGGCGGCTTCGCTCTCGGATGCGCTCGTGGCAGCCGCGAGCTTTTCGGCGAGGCTGTTTCGCTCGGCTTCAAGCGCCGCGACGGACTTCTCCAATCCCGCTTGGGCTTCCTTCTGTTCTTCCTGAGCCTTTACCGCGGCGGCGAGTTGCGCCTGCAATTCCTGTAACTGCACGGCAGGGACGACACCCGTTTTAGCTTCGGCGAGTTGTTGCCGCAGATCGACCACCTCCGCACGCGCGTCAGCGATCGCCTGACTCGATGCGAACGAGGTTTTCTTCAACGTATCCAACTCCTGGGTAACGCGGGCCAGCGCGGCGGCGGTCTTCGAGGATTCCTCCGAGGCGGCCTGTGCCGCGGCGAGTTGTTCTTTCGCGGTCGCCGCCTCCGTCGTCGCTTGGGTAAGGGAACGTTCGAGCTCGATGATTTTTTCCTGCAACCCGTTCCGCTCACCTTCAAAATTCGCGGCACCCGCTCTCAGTGTCGCCAGTTCGCGGGTCGACGATTCGTCGAGCGCTCCAAGTTTTTCGGTGAGCGCACTCTTCTCTGCTTCGAGTGCTGCAAGCGACTTCCGCAGCTCTTCCTGCGCCTTCTGCTGTTCCTCGGCCGCCGTCGTAGCGGCAGCGAGGCGGGCCTCGAGCTCCTTATGCTGCTGCGCGGGCACCATTTCGTTTT
>CAMLSH010000283.1 GCA_946482625.1 uncultured Opitutaceae bacterium | reverse complement strand
TGCTCAGCGGCGGTGCGGATCTGCGGGCGATTCAAGACATGCTCGGTCACGCGAATCTCGCGACGACCCAGATCTACACGGCCGTGGACGACAAAAGGCTGGCCGATCAGCACACGAAGTTTCACCCGCGCAACCGTCGGTGAATCCGGTCTCCGCAAGTGTGCGATTCGTTTGAATCGCCACTCGGTTCACGGGCTGCGCTGACTCGAGACTTCCTCGGCCGCAGACTTCAAGTCCTCGTTATATTTTTGCCGTTTCCGGGCCTCTTCCGTTGCGCGTCGATCTTCGGAGGAAGAGATCTCTTCGCGGGTGGTTCTTGTCGGAGGCGGTCCGAGCTCTTGGGCGGCGATCGCCTCGGCCTCCGAGTAGTTGGACAGGTTTTTCTCGTGATAGATAGCGGCAGTCCGGTCCTTTAATCGCTCATAGTAGGCCCGCTTGCTCTCCGCGAGATTGCGTTCCTCTGAACGCAACTCGGGCGTGGCAACCTCGACAGCGGCGCGTGGCGAGGCCGGTTTCATCGTGCAACCGGCGGCGAGAAGCAGGGCAGAGTAACCGACAAAACCGAAGCGGGGTCTTTTCATGGGGTAAAAAATGACGCGAACAGGATGACTGGGTTCAGAATAGCGCGGTTTCCTAGGTCACCGCGATCCGGAAAAACCCTTGACCGTTTTGCGATTCACGCCGTCATCCAATCCTTTTAACGGCCGTGAAACTGACTGACCTTGTCACTCGACTGAAGACCGTGCGTGAACGCTGGATTGGCGTCGCGTGGATGGGTGCAGGACAGGCAGCTGGTTCACGCCGCGGCAGTGACGGTCAGGGCGCAGGGGGCGATCCAGTTTTCCATGTCCGATAAAATCACCCACGAATGCGGCGTAGCGCTCGTCCGCCTTAAGAAACCACTTTCCTTCTTCCAGGAAAAATACGGTTCGCCGCTCTGGGGCTTCACCAAGCTTTTCCTCCTGATGGAGAAGCAACACAACCGCGGCCAGGACGGCGCGGGCGTCGCCTGCGTGAAACTGGATATGCCTGCGGGCGATCCGTACATGTTTCGCGAGCGCTGCGTGAAATCCAACCCGCTCGACAAGATCTTCAAGACGCTGCTCGCCGGCTACAACGCGAAGGTCGATGCCGGCACGATCCATCCCGAATTCGCCGAAACGGTGAAGAAGCATTTCGATTTCGGCGGCGAGCTCTTCGTCGGCCACCTGCGCTACGGCACATCCGGCGGCTATAGCATGAGCTCGTGTCATCCGTATTTCCGGCGCAGCTCCTGGCCCACGCGCAATCTCGCGCTCTGCGGCAACTTCAACATGACGAACACCGCGGAGCTCAACGAGACGCTCATCGCCCTTGGCCAGCATCCGATCTTCGCCACCGACACGCAGGCGCTCCTCGAAAAAATCGGCTTCTACCTCGATGAGGAGCACGAGGATCTTTACCGGTCGCTGCGGTCCACCGGCATGAAAGGCGTGGAGATGTCGCGCAAGATCAGCGAAGATCTGGACATCGCCCGCGTCATCACGCGCTCGGCGCAGAGATGGGATGGCGGATACACGCTTTGCGGCTTGATCGGAAACGGCGACGCCTTCGTGGCGCGCGATCCCTCGGGAATCCGGCCGTGCTGGCAGTTTGAAAACGATGAGGTCGTCGCGTTCGCCTCGGAGCGCGCCCCGCTCATGACGGTTTTCGACGCAGGTGTCGAAGAGGTCAAAGAAGTGGCGCCCGGCCACGTCGTGGTGGTGAAGCGCAACGGCACCGTGACCTCGTCGGCGTTTACCGCGCCGCTCCCTCGCGCCTCGTGCTCGTTCGAACGGATCTATTTTTCGCGCGGCAACGACCTCGACATCTACAAGGACCGCAAAGCGCTCGGAGGAAAACTCGCCGACCAGGTGCTCACAGCCGTCAATCACGACTGGGAGAACACCGTTTTCAGTTTCATCCCCAACACCGCGGAGGTCGCGTATTACGGGCTCATGCACGCGCTGCGCGAACGCCGTCGCGATGAGGTCAAAAAATCCATCATGACCGCTGCGCGCGAAGGGAAGCTCGACGAGGCCGTCCTCGACGAACTCATCCTGCGCAACTGGCCGCGCGGCGAGAAGGTCGTGTCGAAAGACATCAAGCTGCGCACGTTCATCGGTCAGGAAAGCATGCGCAACCAGCTCGCGAGCCACGTCTACGACATCACCTACGGCTCGGTGAAAGCCGGTCAGGACAATCTCGTGTGCGTGGACGATTCGATCGTGCGCGGCACCACCCTCCGCAAATCGATCCTGCGAATTCTGGCGCGCCTCAATCCCAAGAAAATCGTCATCGTCTCGACCGCTCCGCAGATTCGTTATCCGGATTGCTACGGCATCGACATGTCGGAGCTCGGTAAATTTATCGCCTTCGAAGCCGCCATCTCGCTGCTCAAAGAGCGCGGCCAGGCCGGCATCATCGAGGAAGTCTATCAGCTCTGCCGCGAAGAAGTTGCCCGCGGCGGCCTGGTGAACCACGTGCGAAAAATCTACGCGCCGTTCACAGACGAAGAACTCTCTGCGCGCATCACCGAGATCGTCCGCCCGAAGAACATCGACTGGAAGGGCAACGTCGAAGTGATCTTCCAAAAGATCGAAAACCTCCACGCCGCCGTTCCCGAGCACACCGGCGATTGGTATTTCACCGGCAAATACCCGACACCCGGCGGCTACCGCGTCGTCAACCAGGCCTTCGTCAACTTCTACGAAAAGGGCGACGGACGCTCGTACTAATCAAATCCGAAACCCGAAGGCAGAATGCTGAAGCTAACGATCCGGTAGACTCTGACCTTCGGCCTTCGGCCTTCTTAAATTCGGATTTCCCCCATGTCTCTCTCCTACGAATCCTCCGGCGTTAACTACGATCAGCTCGATGCGTTCAAACGCGCTTGCCAGAAGGCCGCGCGCACCACGGCGCCGCTGCTCGAACAACATGGCTACACCGAGCCTGCGACGACGCGCGGCGAGAGCGCGTACCTGATGGAGGCCGACGATCACTTCCTCGCGCACGTCGAAGAAGGACTCGGCACCAAGAATCTCGTCGCCGATGCGGTGTACGCGCAGACCGGCAAAAATTTCTACCGCGAGATCGCGATCGATACCGTCGCGACGATGGTCAACGACCTGATCACCTGCGGCGCGCTGCCGATCTCCATCGCGATGCACGCCGCCGTCGGCGAGTCCGCGTGGTTCTCCGACGCAAACCGCATGAATGCGCTGGTCGAAGGTTGGTCGCACGCCTGCCGCAAATCCAACGCTGTCTGGGGTGGCGGCGAAACTCCAACGCTTCGCGGTATCGTGAATGCGGAGACGATCGTCCTCGCCGGTTCCGCCATCGGCAAAATCGCGCCGAAGAGCCTGCGCATCACCGGCGAAGTCCGCGATGGCGACCAGATCGTTTTTCTCGCGTCGTCCGGCGTGCAAACCAACGGCCTCACACTCTGCCGCAAGATCGCCGACCAACTCCCGCAGGGTTATCAGACGCCGATCGGTTTTGGTGACACCCGCACGTACGGCGAAGCGTTGCTCGCACCATCGGTGATCTACGTGGAATTTATCCGCGAGTGTCAGCAGCGCGGCATCCCGCTCAACTACGTCGCACACGTCACCGGGCACGGCTGGCGCAAGCTGATGCGGCTGGAGGAGCCGTTCGTATACGAGATCGCGAACATGCGCCCCGCACCCGCGTTGTTTCAATTTTTGGAAAAAGCCGGCCCGATCTCGACGAAGGAAATGTACGCGACCTTCAATCAAGGCGTGGGTTTCGCCGCGTATGTTTCGCCCGATGCTCTCGACGCTACGCTCGATGCGGCGCGCTCCGCCGGCTACGACGCCTGGCACGCGGGCAGCGTGAAAAAAGAAGGCGCGCGCAAAGCCGTGACGATCCCGTCGCTCGGCCTCGCTTACGAAGGCGACACGCTGCAAGTGCGGTGAACGCGTAGCCGCGTTCCCTAGAGCGTGGCTGATGGGAGATCATTCCCACATGAGGCCTCGTTCTAAAGAACGCGGCTACGCCCTACAGTCCGGCGCGGGCGGCGCTCGCGCTCACGCGTTCCCGCACACGCTCCGCGTGAGGCAGCCAGCGGCGGTGTTTCCAGCGTCGATACATCATCATCCCGCGCAGCCATTCGTCGCACATCATCGCAACCCAGACGCCGGGCAAACCCCAGCCCATCTTCAAGCCAAGCAGCCAGGCAAGCGGCACCCAAACGCCCCACATCGAGAGCAGACCCAAGAAAATGGGAAACTTCACGTCGCCCGTGGCGCGAAGTCCGTTGATGACGACGATGTTCACGACGCGTCCCGGTTCCAACAGCAGCGACATGCGGAGCAACAACGTGCCTCCGGCGATCACGGCTGGATTCGAGGTGAATATCCCGAGCAGCAGCGGGGCAAACGTAGCGACGAGTCCGATCGCGGCCATCGCGAGGAAAAAGCTGGTCCGCAAGTTTCGCATCAGCTCGGTGTAAGCCTCTTCGAAACGCCCCGCGCCGATCAGATGCCCGATGATGATCTCGGTGCCGAGCGCGATCGAGATGCTGAAGATGATCACGACATAGAGAATCTGCATCGTGTACGATTGCACGACGAGGCGTTCGCCCCCCATGAGCGCGACGAATGATGTCACCGTCATGAAGGCCAGCCACCAGCTGATATTCTCGCCCGCGGCAGGCAGCCCGATGTGGAGGATGGGCTTCATTTTTTCGCGTGAGACGCGGAAGAAATCCAGCAACGCGAGCCGGATGCCCGTCTGGCGTTTCAGCAACACCCACAACGCCGCGCACGCGACGAAGCGGCTGAAAACGGTGGAGAGCGCCACGCCCACCACACCTAGTTTGGGGGCGCCGAAGAGGCCGAAGAGAAACACAGCGTTGCCGATGGCGTTGAGAATGTTTTGAGCGAGCGTGACGAGCATTGCTTCGCGCGTATGGCCATGAGCGCGAAGAATGGCCGAGATCGACATGTTGATCGATTCGAGGAAAAGCGTTCCACCCATGATCGTCAGATACGGCAGACCGTAGATCATCAGCTCCGGCGGCAGGTGCATGAGCCGTAGCATCGGTTGCGCAAAGAGAAACACCGTCGTGCTGACGATCGCGCCGATCCAGAAATTGGCGGCGATGGCGGTGGTCGCGACATGACGCGCGCCAGCCGGATCACCGCCGCCGAGCGAGTGGGTCACCGAGACACTTGCGCCTATGCCTACGAGGTTAAACAAGATGATCGCGAGTACCACGATCTGGTTGGCCACCCCCAGACCTGCCACGGCGTTGTCCGAGACATAGCTGACCATGAACGTATCCACCGTTCCCGTCATCACATGCAGTCCCTGCTCGACAAAAATCGGCCAGGCTAGGGCGAGCAGGCTGGGTTTGGTTTTGAACGCGGGCGCGTGGCTCATGGAGTCGGACCGCAAGATGAAGCAGGAAGCTGCCCGCTTTGAAAGCGGCGCGATGCTCGAACGGTAGACAGCCGAGTTTTACTCCGATGGAG
>CAMLSH010000282.1 GCA_946482625.1 uncultured Opitutaceae bacterium | reverse complement strand
ACCGCGCTAAACAATCCGCAGCCGATCGACGAGATGGTGGTGTTTCAAGGTGCGAGCTACTTTCGCGCGCTCGGCAAAAAGATGCGTTACGGACTTTCCGCGCGCGGCCTCGCGCTCAACACCGGCGAACCGGGTGGCGAGGAGTTCCCCATCTTCGAAGAATTCTGGGTGCAGAAGCCGTCGATCGATTCGAAGGAGATCATGGTTTACGCGTTGCTCGACAGCCCGAGCGTCGCAGGTGCGTATCGTTTCACGATCACGCCAGGCGATGCCACGGTGATGCAGATCAAAGCGGCGATCTATCTGCGCGAAGGCGCCCAGGTGAAGAGCCTCGGTCTGGCGCCGCTCACCAGCATGTTCTGGTTCGGCGAAAACTCCCTGTCGCGCGAAGGCGATCTACGTCCGGAGGTGCACGATTCCGACGGTCTCCTTATGGAGCGCGGCGCAGGCGAATGGATCTGGCGCCCGCTGGCCAATCCGCGGGCTGTGCGCGTGCTGGCTTTTAGCGACGAAAACCCCAAGGGATTCGGCTTGGTGCAACGCGACCGATCCTTCGCGAGCTATGAAGACCTCGAGGCCGCCTCGCATCTGCGCCCGAGCGCCTGGGTTGAACCGGTGGGCGATTGGGGACGCGGCTCGGTGCGCCTGGTTGAAATCCCCACGCCCGACGAAACCAACGATAACATCGTGGCGTTCTGGACCCCCGACGTCCTTCCTCCGGCCGGTGAAGCGCTCGTATTTGAATATAAACTTCACTGGTTCATGGAGGGAGAAAAAGGCGCCAGACAGCCTCCGGCCGGTTTCGTCGCGGCCACTCGCGAGGGAGCGTCCAAGACCCACGAGCCCGAGTTGCGCCGGTTCTGGATCGATTTCGACGGCGCTGCTCTGCGCAACGTCGCGACTGCAAACGTCGAGTCGGTGGTCACCGTCGGGGAGGGCGCCGAACTCGTGCATCAAGACGCTCAGAAAAACCAATACAATGGCACCTGGCGCGTGGCGCTGGCGATCAGGCCGGACGGTTCCGGCAAGCCGGTGGAACTCCGTTGCTTCCTGAAAAAGGGCCCCCATATCCTGACCGAAACATGGAGCCACCTCTGGAATCCGTAGACGCACAGCTCTCGCGCTTCCGTCCGCACACCGGAACGATGGAGGCGTGGAATGCGGCCTACGTACGTGTGGAGGATTATCTCCGCGCGCACCGCATCCACAACCGCCTTCATCAAAGCCGCCTGATCCAGACCGTCCTTGAACGCGCTGCGCGCCGGCATGAAGCCAACCCCGCACTTGAGCCCACGACGCTCGCCGCCGAAGAAATCGAGGCGCTGATGGACGAGTGGTTTGCCGAAGTGTTGGACAATAAAAACCATCCCCAGGAACGCATCGCGACCGCGGGTCGCGTGGCCATGCTGCTCTCCGACGGCGCGCAAAAATGGCCGTACGCGTTTCTCGACAGCCGGACGATCCCCGACGATTTCGCGCAGGCGATGCGCGCCAGTTCCATGCAAGCAGGTCCCGATATGAAATTCTCCAACATGGTGCCGCGTCCGATCGATCTGGGCACGATCAGCGAAGCCGCGGGTGAAACGCTCGAGCGTTTCGAGAAATGGCCGGTGCTTCGCACGCTCGCATTGTGGGCGCTTTTCATGGCCACGCTGCTTGCCATTTTTCGAGCCACACGCTGACGCGTCCGCATGCCACACGCCCCCCTCATGCGTATCGTCTCGAACGATTTCATCGACCGCCGCCGTCTGGCTCGCCGTCGTCGCACGTTCTTCTCCGCGGTCTTCTTGCTCACCAGTCTCGCGACCTGGTTCATGGCGGATCTGCTCTGGCAGGGTGAAGGGTATCTCAGCGTACTTGAGTGGACGCTGCTCGGGCTTTTTGTCCTGCTCTTCACGCACATCGCCATCGGTTTTGTCACCGCGCTGCTCGGCTTTTATGTGGTCAATCGCGGTGGAGATAGCCGGCAGATCACCAGTACGGTGAAGCCGGGCGAGGACGTGCCGCTTGCCAGCACCGCGGTGATCATGCCGGTCTTCAACGAGGATGTGAGCCGCGTTTTCGAAGGCATGCGCGTGATCTATCGGTCGCTGGAGGAGACCGGAAAACTGGAGCATTTCGATTTCTTCATGCTCAGCGACTCGAACCAGCCGAATCAGTGGATTCAAGAGGAGGTCGCATGGGTGGAGCTTTGCAAACAGGTCGGCGGGTTTGGCAAAATCTTCTATCGAAAGCGCCGGCAGCAGATAAACAAGAAGGCCGGAAACGTAGCCGATTTCCTGCGACGCTGGGGACGCAGCTACCGTTACATGGTCGTGCTGGATGCCGACAGCATCATGACGGGCGAAGCGCTTGTGAAGCTCGTCGCGACGATGGAGAAAAATGCCAACGTCGGCATCATCCAGACCGCGCCGCGGCTCGTTAACGGCGAGACGCTTTACTCGCGTCTGCAACAATTCGCGAACCGCCTGTATAGCCCGATCTTTCTCGCGGGCCTTAATTATTGGCAGCAGTACGACGGCAACTACTGGGGGCACAACGCTGTCATCCGCGTGCAGCCGTTTATCGACCACTGCGCGCTCCCGGATCTTCCCGGCAGCGAACCTTTCGGCGGACGCATTCTCAGTCACGATTTCGTCGAAGCCGCGCTCATGCGCAAAGCGGGCTGGGCCGTCTGGCTGGCGAGCGACATCGACGGCACCTATGAAGAAGGCCCGCCGACCTTGATCGAAAGCGCCAAACGCGACAGGCGGTGGTGCCAGGGTAACATGCAGCACAGCTGGCTTCTGGCCGCAAAAGGCTTCCGCCCGATCAACCGCTTTCACCTCCTCATGGGCGTGATGGCGTATGTTTCCTCGCCGCTCTGGTTGCTGTTCCTAGTCCTGAGCACCATCCACGTTTTCGATCTGGTGCGAAGCCCGGTGCACGGATCTACGCCGGAGATCCAGACGTCGCTTTTCGGATACATCATCGCGGTCCCCGAGGCGTTCACGCTGTTCGTGTTCACGATGCTGCTGCTTTTTCTGCCGAAAGTCATCGGCGTCATCCTCACCGTGCAGGACAAAAAAAGGTCGGAGCGTTTTGGCGGCGCCGGCGCGGTCGTCACCAGCGCGCTGCTGGAGAACGTATTTTCCGCGCTGCTGGCGCCGGTCAATATGCTCTTCAACAGCAAATTCGTCATCTATACGTTGCTGGGGCAGGGCGTTTCCTGGGTGACCCAGAAGCGCGGAAGCGACGATGACGATACGGACTGGCGCGAGGCGATCCTCACGCACTCGCCGCACATTTTGTTCGGTGTCGTCTGGGGCGTATCGTCTTACATCATCTCACCCGCTTTTTTCTGGTGGCTCAGCCCGGTGCTCACCGGCTTGGTGCTGTCGATTCCAATTTCTATCGGGTTGAGCAAGGTCAGCCTCGGACAGAAAGCGCGTCGATGGCGTATATTTCTCACGCCCGAAGAGACCCAGCCCTCGTACGAATTGCGCCGGCTCCGCCAGAACTTGGCGGAATGCTACAAACACATGCGTCCGATCGAAGGCCTCCGCGCCGACTACGGCCTGCTCCAGGCGGTCCTCGACCCGTATGTCAACGCGGTGCATGTCTCGCTGCTACGTCAGCGCCGTCCCAGCGAGGAGTCGCGCGATTATTTCATGCAGCTCAGGACGCGTTTGTTGAGGGAAGGACCGGCGGAATTCACCACGAAGGAAAAAATGGCCCTGCTGCTCGATGCCGAATCCATGATCTGGTTACACCGCGAGCTTTGGTGCATGCCCAGTCAGGCGCTCGCCGAATGGTGGCGACTGGCGGTTCGCCAGTACAACGTGCTGACGGCAGCGCCGATAACTGCGCTTTACCGCTGATAAGGCCGCAGTGCTGGCGCCCCATGGATCGCCCGCACGCCGGATTGAGGTCCTCTCACGGCTTCGTCCCGATGCGTCCGTAAAGCACGCCGAGTTCACGCAGATAGCCGGCCGTCTGGCTGCGCAAGGCGGCCAGTTGCGACGCGTGATAACGCCACTGCCAGTTGCCCGCGGCGACCCCCGGCGTGTTAAAGCGGGCTGCGGAGCCGAGGCTCAGCAGGTCTTGAAGCGGCAAGATGGCGAGGTTGGCGACCGAGGCGTAACTCGACCGGATAAAATCCCAGCCCGTCTCGGACCCGCTGATCCGAAGATAGCGGCGCACATGATCCCGCGTCTTCTCGTCGGCTGAGCCATACCAGCCGAGCGTAGTATCATTGTCGTGTGTCCCTGGGTACACGACGCTGTTGGCCCGCTGGTTGTGGGGCAGGTAGGCGTTGTCCGCCTCGCCGCCAAAGGCGAACTGGAGAATCGCCATACCGGGCAGACCAGTGGATTCGCGCAGATCGACGACCGACGGCATGAGTTCACCCAAGTCTTCGGCAATCAAGCGGGCGTCCGGTAGGGCGGCTTTCACGGCGTGGAAAAACGCTAGTCCAGGACCCGGCTCCCAAGAACCGGTTTTCGCGGTTTTCGCGATCGCCGGGATCGACCAGTATGTATCGAAGCCGCGAAAATGATCGATGCGCAGAACGTCGCAGACTAGGAAGTTCGTGCGCAACCGGCTCAGCCACCACGCGTAACCTTCGGCGGCATGCGCACCCCAAGCGTAAAGTGGGTTTCCCCAAAGCTGCCCGTCGGCGGAAAAGTAATCTGGCGGAACGCCTGCTACGAAAATCGGCTGTCCGCTGAGCTGATCGATTTGGAAAAGGGTTGGATTTGACCACACATCTGCACTGTCCCGGGCCACAAAAATAGGTGCGTCGCCGATGATCTCGATGCCGAGGCGGGAGGCCTTTTGCCGTACTTCGCGCCATTGCCCGAAAAACAGGTACTGGAAAAACGCATGCGCATTCGCGCGGTCATACACCGACTCCGGCAGTCGGGCGTTTCGAGCCTTGTCTACGAAACGGACCTCGTCGGGCCATTCCCACCACGGCTTGGGGTGGTGGTGATCTTTGAGGGCCTGAAACAAGGCGAAGGATTCGAGCCAATGGCCTTGTTCGGCGCGAAACTTAGCGAAATCGCCATACGGTAGGGGATGCCCGGGTTTATTTTTGAAATTGGCGTATGCCTGAAACAGGACCGGCCACTTGGTGACATATAACCAACCAAAATCGACGTGATCTTGAGGCAAGGCAGTCAGAGGCGCCAAGTCGGCGTCGGACAGCAAATCGGCGCGAACGAGCGCTTTGAGGTCGATGAGGTAAGGATTCCCGGCGAACGCCGAAAAGCACTGGTAAGGAGAGTCGCCGTAACCCGTCGGCCCGAGCGGACAAACCTGCCAGTAACGAATTCCCGCGGCGGCGAGCAGTTCAAGCCAGTCGTCCACCGCGCTGTTCAAAACGCCGATCCCTTGATTACCCGGGAAGGAGGTGGGATGCAGTAAAACGCCAGTGCCACGACGAGTCATCCAAGAAAACAGCGAGCTTTCCGTATTAGACATAATATTTATTGTGCGGCGTATGGCTTGGTGGCAAAAAGGCGGTACTGGGAGCGCAGATACATCCGTCACTGAGC
>CAMLSH010000281.1 GCA_946482625.1 uncultured Opitutaceae bacterium | reverse complement strand
GCGGCCGAGTGCATGATGCCGGAGAAGCCGCCCATCATGAACATCCAGACGAAGCCGAGGGCGAACATCATGGGCGTGCGCATCTGGAGGTGGCCGCCCCACATGGTGCCGATCCAGTTGAACATCTTGACGCCGGTCGGGACGGCGATGGCCATGGTCGCGAGGGAGAACGCGGCGGTGGCGACGGTGCCCATGCCGGTGGTGAACATGTGGTGGGACCAGACGCCGAAGCCGAGGAAGCCGATCGTGGCGCCCGAGAAGACGATGATCGGGTAGCCGAAGAGGGGCTTACGGGAGAACGTTGGCAGGATCTCCGAGACGATGCCCATCGCCGGAAGAATCAGGATGTACACCTCGGGGTGACCGAAGACCCAGAACAAGTGTTGCCAGAGGATGGGGAGGCCGCCGGTGGAAACTTCAAAGAAGTTCGTGCCGAAGGAGCGGTCCATCATGAGCTCGACGAGTGCGATGGTGATGGCGGGGAAGGAGAGGATGATCAGGAACGCGGTGATCAGCGTCATCCAGGTGAATACCGGGAGGCGCATCATCGTCATGCCGGGGGCGCGCATGTTGATGATCGTGACGATGAAATTCATCGAGCCGACGACCGAGGAGACGCCGAGGATCTGGAGGCCCATGATCCAGAGGTCGGTGGACATGTCGGCGCGGAACTCGTTGGAGAACGCTTTCGACGTGAGCGGTGCGTAGCCGAACCAGCCGGCGTCGGGCGCGCCGGACTTCACGAACCAACCGACGTTGAGGACGACGGCGCCGGCGAGAAACACCCAGAAGGCGAAGCCGTTGAGGCGGGGGAAGGCCACGTCGCGCGCTCCGATTTGGAGCGGCATGATGTAGTTAAAGAACGCCGCCGAGAGCGGCATGACGGCGAGGAAGATCATCGTCGTCGCGTGCATCGTGAAGAGTTCGTTGTAGAACTGATGCGAGATGAAGGTGTTGTTCGGGACCGCGAGCTGGATGCGGATGATCAGCGCCTCGATGCCGCCCACGAGGAAGAAGATGAGCGCGGAGATGCCGTACATGAGGCCGACGCGTTTGTGATCGACGGTGGTGAGCCAGCTCGAGAGGCCGGTCTTGGCGGTCGGGCGGGAGAAAATCCACGGGCGTTTCTCGACGGCGTGGCCAGCTTCTTTGCTGGTGAAATGGCTTTGGGCGGCTGCGTCCATGTTTGGAAAGTGGCGGGGAGGCGAAGGGCGATGGGCTAGAGGCGAAAGGGAGCGGAGGCGGTGTGCCGAGAGGGCGGAAAGGCGATGGGCTAACGGCGAGAGGCCGGGGCGAGGTGGGCTGGCGCGGCGGTTACTTGAGGCTGTGGAGGTAGGCGACGAGGGCGCGGGCTTCGTCGTCGGAGATCTTGATGTTCTCGCCGGTGATGGTGTTGGTGTCGTGGTTGACGAGCACGTAGCCGTTCATGCCGCCGGTGAAGCCGCGGTACATCTTGTTGCCGGGTTTCACGCCATTGGGGTCGGTGAGCCAGCGGTGAAGATTCTCAGGAGAGTTTTCGAGGAGACCGCCGGCGATGGTCGTACGCGAGCCGACGTGGGTGAGATCGGGGGCGAACGGCGCGCCGCCTTCCTGATCGCCGCGGATGGTGTGGCAGGTGTTGCAGGTCTTGGCCTTGAAGAGCGCGCGGCCTTGATCGATGAGGGCAACGTCTTCGGAAGCGGCATCGGGCTGCTGTTGTTTGCGCCAGGAGGCGAGGGGATCGCGGTCGAACTCCTCGGACCAGCCGGGGAGATTACGCTCTTTCGGGGCGGGCGTGTAGCTGGCGAAAATGGGTTTTGCTTCAGGCGCGGTGACGGCTTTGGCGCCCTGTTTCTGGTTTTCGAGCCAGGCGGCGAAGTCGGCCTCATTGAGCGCAACGACGCGGAAGCGCATGACGGCGTGGGACTCGCCGCAGTACTCGGCGCACTGGCCCCAGAAGTAGCCGGGTTCGTCGGCTTTGAGCCAGAGGTGGTTGGCGCGGTTGGGCATCATGTCCACTTTGCCGGCGAGCTTTGGGACCCAGAAGCTGTGGATGACGTCGAAGGTGCGGAGGTTCACGCGGACGGCGCGGCCGGCAGGGATGACGAGCTCGTTGGCAAGGACAAGCGGGGTGTCGGCAGCGACCTGCTCCTTCGGGTATTCAAATTTAAACCACCATTGGTAGCCGATGGCGTTCACCTCGTAGGCCGTGGCTTTTTCCTCTTCCGGAACATCGTAGGTGTACCAGATGTTGTGCAGAGTGGGGATGGCGATGAAGACGAGCGCGATGACGGAGGCGGCGATGAGGCCGAGCTCGATGAGCGGGTTGCCATGGCCTTGGGGCGGGACGGGCGCGTGTTCGTCGGCTTCGCCGCGGGCTTTGAATTTGAGCGTCGCGTAAGTCAGTACGCCGGCGACGAGGACGAAGATGATGCCGGTGACCCACAGGGTCATATAGAAGACGTCGAGTTGCGCCTTGGCGACGGGGCCCTTGGTATCGAACGTCGATTGGGGGCCGTAGATCCAGCCGCCGGTGATGAGCGGGAGACAGGCGACGACAAGGGACGTAAAACCGCGGCGGGCGAAGGTGCGCAAAGAGGGCGAGGCGATCATGTGTGTCAGCTAAAGCGATAAACGCGCCGTCAACGGCGCACAGGTGCGGGCCAGCGTTTTCAGTGGAGCATCTATTTCAAGTCCTAAAACGCCTCTGGGCGACAGCTGTTCTAATGCGGCGAATCAGATGGTTGCGCATTTCTTGTTATTCCCTCTGTCAGGCGCGGGCGGCGGGCCACCACTGGTAGAGAAAAAAATAAACGAGCACGCCGGTCACAGAGACGTAGTACCAGATCGGAAACGTCCAGCGGGCCCACGCGCGGTGCCGGTCAAACTGGCCTTTCAGTGCAAAAAGAAATGTGCGCGGGACGAGGTAGGCGATGGCGATGGCCAGCAAGATATGCGTCAGAAGCATCGTGCGGTAGATGGTTTTGATCGCCCCTTCGCCGCCGAACTCGGTGTGCAGCGCCTCGCCGGGGCCGGCGGCCATGCCTTTGAGAACTTTGTGCGTCACGTACCCCACGAGGAACACCGCCGAGACGAAACCGGCGGACAGCATGCAGGCGCGATGCGCGGGGATGTTTTTCCGCAGGATGAAGAAGAGGCCCGCGGTGAGGAAAAGCGTGGCGAGCCCGTTGAGCGCGGCGTTGATGGCGGGAATGTCCTGGAGGGTCATGCGGGAAACGAGGGAAACGGATGCAGCTTCAGTGCCGAAGCGGCGCGTCGGCGATTGATCGTGAAGCGTGGTCGTGGACGAACGGCGCTCAGAATATCCAGCGATCGGTTACAAGTGCGGCGAGTTGCAGCGGCAGCCAGATGATGGAGGCGTAGAAGAGCCGGCGGGCGGGTTTCTCGCGGTCACCGGTGCGCACGAACGCGATTGCCCGTGACACGAACCACGCGCCAAGCACGAGGGTGACGGCCAGGTAGTAGTGGCTCGTGAGGCCGAGAAAACTCGGCGCGGCCGTGACTGCGACGAGCGCGAAGGTGTTCACCAAGGACCACGCGGCGACTTTTTTGCCGGAGGCATCGCGCACGGGCAGCATCGGGAAATGCACCGTGGCGTACTCGTCGCGATAAATCCACGCGATGGCCATGAAGTGCGGGATCTGCCAGAAGAACAAAATGCCGAAGAGCACCCAACCGAGGGCGTTGTCGCGCGTGCTCGACGCGGCCCAGCCGATGAGCGGGGGAAACGCGCCGGCGACGGCGCCGATCTCGGTGGACCAGCGCGACCAGCGTTTCGCGGGCGTGTAGAACGCGAGATAGCTCACGATCGTCGCGAGCGCGAAAAACGCGGAGAAGCTCTCGACCTTGATGAACAGCACCGCGAGCCCGGCCGCGCCCATGCCCCAGCCGAGAATGAAGGCTGAGCCGGTGGTGACTTTGCCCGACGGGATCGGCCGGTCGGCGGTGCGTTTCATGAGAGCATCGGTATCGCTCTCCATCCATTGATTGAGCGCGGCGACTCCGCCGGCGCAGAGAGAGGTGCCCAGTAACAAGTATGCGAATACGGCGCCTTCCCACGGCGGAACGGTCGCGAAGTAGCCGACCATCGTTGTGATCACCGACAGCATGCTCAACCGGGGCTTGGTGAGCTCCAGGTAGTCGTGGAAGCGGGCTTTCTCCGCGTTGATTTCGGGCGTGGTCACGGCCGGTGTGGAAGCTTCCTGACTCATGAACGCAACGCGTGAGCCGACGCGCGGGTCGGCTCGCCAAAACGGGTTTCGACTTCGCCTTCGATGATGCCGCGGTGCAGCCACCACGTGAGCAGGAAAGTCGTCGCGAGGACGCACGCGCCGACGGTCACGTGCGCCGTGGTGTAGTTAGGGTTGCGCCCTGTCCAGATGACGGAGGCGCCGAGAACGATCTGGACGGCTAGCAAGGTGATGACGACGACGGAAAGACCTTTTAGGCCGCTGCTGGACGCCCGATCGCGCCAGACGGCGGCGACCAGCCAGCCGAGCACGCCGGTGAGGACCACAGCCATGACGCGGTGCGCGAAGGCGAGCGACACACGATAATCCCAGTGCGCGGGCAGCCAGTGTCCGTCGGTCGTCGAATGCGGGAAAGTCGGGATGGCCATGCCGGCGTAGTTGTGGCGCATGGACGCGGCGATCACGAGTTGCACGATCACGAGCGTGGTCGCGAGGCGCGCGAACTGGCGGAGGCGCGGTTCGGTGGGCTCAACTTGCGGACGGGATTCGATCCAGCGACGGGAAAGTGCGGCGGCTATGGCGAAGAGGATGCAGACGTAGAGATGCGCGAGGACGCCGTGCGGGATGCGGAGCATTTGCCCGAGCGTCATTTCGAAACCGGGGACCGCGATGGAATCGAGCAGCACGCGTTTGCCGCCGAGGACGCCCTGGATGATCACGATGGCAAGTGCCCACCACGCGAGGCGGCGCACCCAAGGACGCGCGTCGGTCCGGCTGACCCAGATCGCGAGCGCGATGGTGATGAAGCCCATGATCATGCCGGTGAGCCGGTGCGAATGCTCGGCGAACATCATGAGATCGTTGAGCCAGCCCTCGGGGTTTACCGAGCCGTTGGAGAGCGGCCAGTCGGGGAAGGCCATGCCGGCGCCGATCGTGGTCGTGAGCGCGCCGAGCGTCACCAGCAGGAAAACCCACACGCTGCCGAGCGCAGCGAACCGGGCGAGGCCGGGACGGTAGGCGGTGGTGCGGTGGTCGAGGGACGCGGTGGACATAACGGTTGCTTCAGAAAAAAAGAAGCGCGGACCCTACCGGGCGCAAAGCCTTTGACAAATCTTTCCCCGGGGAAATCGGTAGGCGCATGCCATTTTCCCGTCTCTGGCCTTTGCTCGCGGCGCTCGCGCTGACGCTGGCCGCGTGTTCGAAACGCGATGCCGCGCCCGCCGGGCCGGTCGAGAAACGTTATCCCCTGACGGGCGAAGTGTTGTCGGTTGATATGGAGAATCAGCAGCTCCGCGTGAAGCACGAGGAGATCAAAGGGTACATGCCGGCGATGGTGATGGATTTTACGGTCTCGCTCGGCGACGCGAAGCTCGCGCAGGCCGGCCAGCGCATCCGCGC
>CAMLSH010000280.1 GCA_946482625.1 uncultured Opitutaceae bacterium | reverse complement strand
GGCGGATGAAGAGGTTGTTGAGCGTGGTGTCGCGGCCGCGGTGTTTGCCGAGGGTTAGCTTCACGAAGGTGCTTTCCGCGAGGGACGTGCGGAGGAGCGGGAAGAAGCGTTCGCGGGCGGTGGGTTGCGGCATGAGGTGATGGCCGCGCAAGAAGGGCGGAAGCGCAACGGGTTTTTGAGGGACACAGGGCGCGTTAACGCCAGGATTCACTTCGAGGAGCCATGATCGGCTGATCTATATGTTTGGAGAATTTCTTTGGCCTCAGGCCGAGATCACCATTCGATGCGGCGGTATTTTGGGACCTACCTCTATGGCTATCGTTGATCTACTTTTGCGTGCTCAGGGCGATGCACGAAGCATTTTGCGCCTTCCGAAGACTGGGACGATCGATTGGTCGGATGCTGTGGAGCTGGCGCGTTTAGAGGTCATCCGAGATGTTCAGTTGGAGAATTTTTCGGTGTCGCGCGCCGAAGTCGGTCTCAACTTTGTTGAGTGCGGATTTAGTCAATGCGCGTTCAGCGATCTAAAGACTGACGGGCACTTATGGGGCGCGAAAGATCGTTGGACCGAGTGCGTTTTCGAGCGCTGCAATCTGCGTGGAATGATCGCTCCGGTGAACTCGTTCGATAGATGTCGGTTCGATGAAGTGACCGTGGTGAACTTTAAGCCGCACCAAACTCTCTTCGAAGGCTGTTCGTTCTCGCGGAGTACCATTGAAGGATTGAGGCCGCACCTGATTTCAAACAGCCAAATCGTGAACCGAGATTTCAAAGGCGGTATTGGACAATTACTCTTTCGGGATTGTCGCTTCGACGGAGTCTCGTTTCGGCAGTCTTACTTTGAAGGCGTGGTCTTTCAGCGGTGTAGCTTTGAGAACACTGAAGCGAGTGAGTGCAGCTTCGATGGGATCGTTGCGGACTATACTTGGTGGAGTCCGCAAAAGATCGATCCGTTTACTTTTTTCCTGACCAAAGCGCTGGATTTGATTCGCACGAAGTGTGGTCGAGAAAGTGCAGTATACCGCGAGTTTGAGACCTACATGATCGACTACGGTAGCGGGAGAACGAGCGACAAGGATTTCTCTGCGTGCCTCTACAATAATCGCGTGCCGTATGCGGAGACTCAAAAGATCATCAAGGACCTCACGAAGTTGGTTGATTCGTTTCCATTTTGAATAGCTAGCGGGATCACAAATCAGGGGGACGTGGCGCGGACCAGAGGTCCGGCCCTACAAGGGAGCATCGGTCTGCGGGAGCTCAGAGGCGGAGTCGGAAGGCATCGCGCGAGCGCGAGTCCTACTGGGTGAAGCTCGGCGCGCGCCAGAGTTCGCGGCCGGTGCGGTAGGTGGCGAGGATGTCGGCGGGGGTGACGCGGCCGACGATGCTCGCCGTGATGTGGCGCGTGGCGCGGAGGTGCGGGGCGTTGAAGTCTAGGACGGCGAAGGTCGCGGGGAGTCCGTGGGCGAGCTGGCCGAAGTGGTCGCCGCCGAGGGCGGGGCGGATGTTGCTCGTGGCCATTTTCAAGATGGCGGTGGGGTCGGGCGTGAGCGCGTCGGCGAATTGAGACTTGGCGAGTTTGTATGCAAAATCCAACTCCGCGAGGATCGAGGGACTGTTGAGCATGCCGTTGTCGGTGCCGAGGAGGAGATTGACTCCGGCGTGGAGGAGGGCGGCGACGGGCGGGAGCGAGAGGCCGAGGGCGGCGTTGGCGCGGGGGTTAAGGACGGCGGTTTTGCCGGAGCGGGCGAGGAGGGCGATTTCGTCGGCGTTGGCGGCTGTCATGTGGACGACGAGGTGTGGGTCGTAGATCTCAAGCGCGCGGATGAGGTCGCCGCGTCCGGTGGTCGCGACGGAGAGGTCGCGGTAGCCGGGGTTTTCGAGGCAGTGGATGGCGCGGAGTTTCCGGCGGGCAGAGGTGATGTCGCGGATTTCGCGCCAGGCGTTGTCCGTGAGATCGTTCATCGTGCTTTCGGAGAAGCCGTCGGCGACGGTGAGGATTTGCTCGAGTTCGAGGCGGGCGGATTCGGGGAGCGGGGATAGGTTGGCGCGGAGCTGGTCTTCGGGGATGGGCGATTCGTTGAACTGGCTGAGGATGATGGATTGGACGCCGGTTTGCTCGGAGGCTTTGCGGAGGAGGCGGGCGCCGTGGAGGCCTTGTTCGCGGAAGTCGAGGTGGCAGACGACGCCGCAGCGGGCCATGTATCCAAGATGGGCGGTGAGGTGCGGGAGGTGGGTTTCCTCGGAGAGTTTCGCGAGCTCGCGGTATTTATAGCCGTCGGGGCGGAAGAAGGCTTGTTCGAGGGTGAGGCCGGTGGCGCCGTCGGGGAGGGCGCTGTCGCCCATGTGGGTGTGGCTGTTGTAGAGGCCGGGGATGACGACGATGGCGCCGGCGTCGAGGTGCGTGACAGGGGCGTCGAGCTCGATGGCGGTGATGGTGTCCTGGACCCAGGCGAAGCGGCGCGCGCGGTGCGGCACGAGGTCGGGGCCGTGGAGGACGATGCAGTCGCGGAGTTCGGGCATTTGGAGGAAATCCGAAGGTTGAAGGTCGAATGCCGAAGGGAAGCAGGGGGCGGGCCGGGGAGGGCGGATTTTATCTCTGACGGCGACGCGTGCCGTCAGGCTTTGTAGCGTTTGGCTACGAACGGAGGCGGTGCGTTTTTGTGCGCAGTTTTTAGCGATGACGATTTCGCCGAGATGACGGAGGAGCGTTCGGGAAATCCTGCCACGGTCAGGGATTTGGCATACTCGTCCAGAAGTGCTGCGTAACCCAGAGGGTCGATGGATTCGATGCCCACAGCTTCAAGTGCTACCGTTGCTTTGTCGTAAATCGGGACAGCTTTCTGATGCTGGCCGGTGTCGTGCAGAAGACGTGCATATTCCGCGAGGGCTGGTGGACGTAGCTTATCAGCTTCGCCTTTCGCTTTATCGATAAGCGCGAGAACATCGGTGAACGCTTTGGCGGACTCTTCGTACTCTCCTGCATATCCAGTGACCCGGGCATACTCATAAAGATAGGAAGCTTCGGCAGCGGGGCCTAGATTGCCGATTTGAGCATTTCCGTAAGCGCGTGAAAAATTGCGGCGAGCGATTGCGAAATCGTTGGCGCGTTCAGCCTGAACTCCGGACTCGTAGTATCGCTGGGCGGTATGTGCGTTGATTGGATTTGCGCAGCCACTGATTAATGCGGCGGCTACGCAAACGGCGGTTGATAGGAAACCGTAGTTCATGGGGAAAGACGCGTTTATTTCTCTTGGGGGGCGGTCGCGAGGACGTCGGCGACGGTCAGGTCTTTTTTGAGGATGGCGAGGTCGCGGAGTTGGGTGAGCTGGGTTTGGAAACGCTCGGGGCTGAGGCGGCCGATTTGGGAGGCGTCGGTCGAGTCGCGGCCGGTGACGAGTTTTTCGTCGATGATCATCTGGCGGGAGAAGGCGAGGAAGTCGTCGGTCGCGGCGCTGTTGGCTTTCTTCATGAGGTCGTGAGCGGGAGTCGGATCGCCTTCGAGGTAGTCCTTCCAGCCGCGGACGTAGGCGCGGTAGAAGCCACGGGCGGCGTCGGGATTTTTTTCGAGCCAGGGTTTGTTGGCGATGACAACGACGTAGGCGTCGAAGCCGGCGTCCCACGGTTTGAGAAACTTGGTTTTGACGGTGCCCTTACTCTCGCGGGCGACGTGGAAGGGCTCGGCGATGTAGAAGGCTTGCTGGATGAAATTTTTGTCGGCGATGAAATTGGCGAGGGAGAAGTTTTGCGGGATGAGGCCGAACTCGATGCCGTATTTTTTCTTCACATACGGGATGAAGGCCCATTCGGGGCGGGCCATGACGGATTTGCCGTCGAGGTCCTCGAAGCGCGTGACGGGGCTGTCGGCGTGCAGCATGAGGACGGAGGGATCGTTTTGGAAAACGGCGGCGAAGTTGATGACCGGGATGCCTTGGGCGATGGCGAGGATCGTGTTGGTGCTGTCGGCCTGCGCGAACTGGGCCTGGCCGCTGGCAACTTTTTGCGTGGCGAAGGCATTGGGTCCGCCGGGGATCAGCGTGACGTCGAGGCCTTCGTCTTTGAAGAAGTCGCGGGCGAGGGCTTGGTAGAAACCACCGTGTTCGGGCTCGGCGACCCAGTCGAGCTGGACGGTGACTTTGATCGGAGCGGAGGCGGATGGCGGGTTGTCGGCGTCGGACGAGGCGGCAGGCGTTTGTTTTTTGCCGCAGGCGGAGAGGGCGAGGACGGCGAACGCGAGAAGGGTTAGTGGAAGAAAGACGAACGGGCGGAGAGGTGGGAGCGGGCGCATAGCGGAGAGTGAATACAGGCAAAGTGGTGTGGCAACCGGTCGGTGAAGGGCTCGGAGATGCTCAGGCCGCGTCGTGGTGTACGCACGATTCGCAGTGGAGATGGTTTTCGCTAGCGAGGGCTTCGGCGTTCGGCGGAGTAGGCGCGCGCGAGCAGCACGATGGGATGCACGAATTCGAGCGGGTGAGGCGAATGCGCTTCGCCGGCTTGGAGGTGGAGTGTGCAGCCGGGATTGGCGACGGCGACGACCGATGCCTGGGTTTGGTGGAGGTGCTTGAGTTTTCGTTCACGCAGCCAGGAGGCGGTCGCGGGTTGGGTGATCGAGTAGATGCCAGCGCTGCCGCAGCACCAGGAGGACTCGGCGCATTCGCGAAGTTCGATGCCGGGAATGGCGCGGAGGATGGTGCGGGGTTGAGCGGAAATTTTCTGACCGTGGCAGAGGTGGCAGGCCTCGTGGTAAGTCACCGGCGTCGGCGGGAGAGGCGGGAAGGAAGGCGAACGCTCAACGCTCAACGCTGAACGCTTAACGCTCAATGGTTCAGAGTCCGCCTGTTTGGACTTTGAGAGTTGGGAGCTGAGCGTTGAGCGCTCGTCTGTGGGTATAGGCGCGCGGAAGCCGATTTCGACGAGCCATTCGGAGATGTCGCGGAGTTTTTTCGACCATTCGGCGGCGCGGGCGGCGTACGCGGGTTCGGCGGCGAGGAGTCGATCGTAATGTTTCAGGTGCGAGCCGCAGCCGCCGGCATTGGAGATGATGGCGTCGAAGCGCGAGAGATCGACGGCATCGAGCTGACGGCGCGCGAGGGTACGAGCGAGTTCGAGCTCGCCGTTGTGCGCGTGGAGCGAGCCGCAGCAGGATTGCGCGCGCGGCGTGACGATCTCGCAGTCGTTGGCGAGGAGGACGTCGGCGGTGGCGCGGTTGATGTCGGAGAACGCGATGTCTTGTACGCAGCCGGTCAGGAGCAGGACGCGGTAGCGAGGGATGGGTAGGGATGAGGACGCGGCGGGGCCCGTGGGGAGCAGGGGCGGTTTTTCGATCTCAGCGATGAGCGTGTCGGAGAAGTGACGCTGGATGGTCGGCGCAGAGGGCTCGGCGTTGCGGAGCGAGGCGGGGAGAAGTCGGGTGAGGCGCAGCGCGCGCGCGGCGGTCTGCAGGCCGGTGGCCTGGTAGAGCCAGAGCAAGCGTCCGGCGAAACGCAGCAGGCGCGGCTTCATGAAGAGCTGCTTCATGGTGAGCCAGCGGACGAAGTCGCGTCGCGGGGATTTCACTACGCCGCTTTGTTCGACGTGGGCGCGGGCGTGTTCGAGGAGATTGGTGTAATCGAC
>CAMLSH010000279.1 GCA_946482625.1 uncultured Opitutaceae bacterium | reverse complement strand
TCGTCGGCGTCCGCCGCCGTCACCGCCTCGGCGTTCACGACCTCGGAGAGCGCAGTGAGCTTCTTGTTGGTCTCACCTTCCTCATCGAGCGTGTCTTGGAGGAGATCGACGACCTTCGTCTCGCCGAGCGCTTCGGCGAAAGCGCGCGCGGTGCCATACGCGGCGATTTCGTAGTGCTCGATGCGCTGCGCTGCCCCGATGAGCTGCGCGTCGCGCACCGCTTCCGGAGCTTTGGTGCTGATCGCTTCCGAGCCTTCCTCGATGAGGCCTTTCATCGCATGGCAGGTCTTGCCTTTGACCGGCAGGCCGAGCGCTTTGAACGCTTTGGCGAGGCGTTCCACGTGGACTTTGGTTTCGTCGAGATGATCGAGAAATCCCTGTTTCAAATCTTCGTTCGAGGCCGCACGCGCCATCTTGGGCAGCGCCTTCGTCAGTTGAGTTTCGGCGTTGTAGAGATCTTTGAGCTCTTCAGCCAGGAGGTCTTGGAGTGAATGGAGTGAGGACATGGTGGATACCGATCGTTGAGTTATTTTTAGGGTTGGCCCGCCGGCGACGTTTCTTTTTTTCACGCGCCCGGACAGGGGTGATTCGCAGCGAGCGAAAGCCGCCCCGGACCCGCCTCCCGACCGCCTGTAACGGAATCATGGGGACCGGCCGAAACGCTTTCTACAAACAGATCGAACGTGCGAACGCCTCCCTTTCGCTAAACGCATGCCAGCCTCCCTGCCGCGTCGCGCAGCGGTTTCACAACCGCCACATTTTCAACTACCAACGCAACCGCTGGGGCGTTCCCTACTTCTGTATCGATTCGCGTCAGCGGCGATTTGCACCCTCGCTTTTTTCAACGCACGGCAAAGTGCATCCGCGTTTTCGCACAACACGCCCGCCTTCCGCGAGCAGACCGCCGCAACAACAAGCCGGGCGCAAAAAATGGAGCCTTATTCCTCGTTGTCCCAATGCGGCGTCTCGACCGACTTCGACTCCGGAGAGTTTTTCTCCCGCAGCACGATGCTCAACACCACCATGCATCCGATCGCCAGAAACTCGCTCTGCCAGTTTTGAAACGACTCGAACCAAAAGCGCGACGAGCCCAAGTATTGCCCTGCCGTCACCAGCGGCTCCCCGTCGGCCAGCCGCTCTTGGTTATACAACCGCACGCCGCCGCGCACGTGCAGCACGAACGCGCCGAGGAACAGCAACAGAAACGCGAGCGACAACGAATGCTCGTACACATAGAGCACCCAGCCGCCACGCCGCACCGGCCACGGCGCGTCGGGAGGGATCTTGCGCTGAGAAACCGATTCATGGTGCGCGTGTTTTTTCCGCGGGTCTTTCGACTCCGCCGAGCCGCGCTGGTATAAAAACGAAGTCGCGAAGACATAGATAAACATCTGGAAAAACTCGCTCTCCCAGTTCTCCGCCGTCGCCTCGAAAAAATGCGCGCTCCTCACGTATCCAGAAAGCGCGAGCGGCGATTCGCCACGCTTGCGCCGCTCGTCGTTCAACTCCTCCCGCCCTGTCAGCACCTGCCCGACGAGAAACCCCAGGAAACATCCAAACATGAAGAGCGTGAGTCCGTGATTTCGGAAAAATCCGCTGCGTGTTTTCATCGAAAGGTGGTGCAGTGCGTGCGTCGCGCTCGCGCCACCTTACTGCCAGCCGGTCCACGCCGCCATCGGGTTCGAGCCGGACCTCGTGGCCGGAAAATCTCGCGCCACCGCCGCCGGGCGCACCGCCTCGCCTTTGACTTTCGCGTGGCCGCCGCTTTGTCTGCGCGCCACTTTTTGAATCACATGGAGCAGCTTCACGCCTATTGGCGCATGGAATATATCGAGGCGCCGCGTTTCCCCGACGTGAAACGCCCCTTCACCGAACTTCCCGCCCTCGGCGACGACCGCGCCGCGCTCATCGTGTACCGCAGCCCGCTGTCGTACCTGATGCTCAACCGCTTTCCCTACAACCCCGGCCACCTCCTCGCGATTCCCTTCCGCGAAGTCACCGACATCGAGGAACTCACCCCCGCCGAAAACGCCGACCTCTTCCAGATCATCACGACCGGCAAACGCCTGCTCCGCCTCGCGATGAAACCCGACGGCATCAACATCGGCTTCAACCTCGGCTCCGCCGCTGGCGGCAGCATCCCGCATCTGCACGGCCACCTCGTGCCCCGCTGGAACGGCGACAACAACTTCATGCCTGTCCTCGGCCAGACCCGCATCCTCCCGCAATCGCTCGATGCCACTTGGGAACGGCTGAGTGCGGACGCAGCAAAGATGGCGCAGTGAAAGATGAAGCGAATCGCGGTCATCTTTCTCTCATGGATTGGCGCAATCGCCCTTCTCTCCGCCTCACTTGCGCTTCTCATAAACTCCCAAGCCCCAAAATACGATCAGCGCGCCAGAGAAGAGTTCGGATCACCAGAAGCGATCCGAGCGATCGAAAAACTCTACGGTAGAATCGAGAATGCTGCCGCCAATTCTGAACTGAAGATCTTACAGAATCCCTACCGTTTCCCTGAGTATGCCACGGTCCGCAGAATCCCAGAGGCGTGGGTGCCACAAGAGTTCCCTGATTGGGGTGCATTCCTGGACACGGAACGCGTCGAAGGCACCGACATTGTCGCTTACTTCGATTCAAATAACGCACTCGTCGCTATCGAGTTTTTAGGCACGCGATATGGCTGCTTTATTTCTCGCGACCCGAGTCGCTGCCCGCGCGGATTCAACAGGCTTAATCGTCTAACAGAGAAACCTCTCTTCATCACCTCACGTATCGGCTTAAGCCCATCCCCCGAGGCTGACTAACCACATTCACACCTCCGCCACTGGTCATTGCTCATTGGTCACTGGTCATTCCCTCCTCCCCTCCTTCGTCATTCGGCCTTCAACCTTCGGATTTTCCGCCAATGCCCGCTTCCGCCCCCTCCCAAACCCTCCGCTTCCCCAGCCCGCGCCATCTTCAGCAACTCATCGGCGGACGCGAAGAGAACCTCGCCTACGTCGAGAAACACCTCGGCGTCCGCCTCGTCACGCGTGAGGACTGGCTCAAAATCGACGGCCCCGCCGACGCCATCGCCCGCGTCGAATCCCTCTTCGGCTTCCTCAACGATGCCCGCGCACAAGGCGTCTCCATCCGGACCCCCGATTTCCACCGGTTCGTCGACGCCATCGCCCGCGGCGAGGCCGATCAGCTCCGCGCGCTTTTCGGCCAGCCGCTCGTCATCGCGACCAACCGCAAAACCATCGTCCCAAAAACCCTCGGCCAAAAACTCTACCTCCAGTCCATCCTCAAAAACCCGGTCGTCTTCGGTATCGGCCCGGCGGGTACGGGCAAAACTTACCTCGCCATGGCCGCCGCTGTTTCGGCCCTCCTCAAAAACGAGGTCGAGCGCATCATCCTCACCCGGCCCGCCGTCGAAGCCGGTGAAGCCCTCGGCTTCCTCCCCGGCGACCTCCGCGAGAAAATCCTCCCCTACCTCCGCCCGCTTTATGACGCCCTGGGTGACATGCTCGATCCCGACGACGTCTCCCGCCTCACCGAAAAAGGCATCATCGAGATCGCCCCGCTCGCCTACATGCGCGGCCGCACTCTCAGCCGCGCCTTCATCGTTTTGGACGAAGCCCAAAACACCACACCGGAGCAGATGATGATGTTCCTCACCCGCCTCGGCGAAGATTCCCGCATGGTCGTCACCGGCGACGTCACCCAGATCGATCTTCCCCGCGCCAAACAATCCGGCCTCCTTGAGGTGAACCGCATCCTCAACGACATCCCCGGTATCGAGTTTCACCACTTCAGCGGCTCCGACGTCGTCCGCCACCCGCTCGTCCTGAAGATCATCGAAGCCTACGAACGCTATAAAAACCCCATGGGCGAGCCCCCTGCGTCCTAGACGAGAGCTCGCCCCGCGCGCCGCTCGATCGTGCGCCAATTCGCTCGTATCCTTTTAGATCGCTTACTGTTACCCGCTTCCCTTCCGGCACTCGCGTCCCTTGGCATCCATGGCACGCTGTCGCTTCGCTCGGTGATGCGGTCAAAAAACTCCCGCCACCTCCGCCCACGCTTCCCGCCGTCCCTCGCCACTCGCCCCAAGCCCTTCGCCGCCCCTGCATTTTGCCCAAAGCCGGCCCAAATTAAGCCCTCGCACCTCCGCCTTCACCTCTTCTAGCCTGCCCGTCTGTTTTCGCGCGTCAGCCCGGATACGACATGTCCTTAATCGATAAACTCAAAGCCCTGCCCGGCGGCGCTGGTCGTCCGCTCCGCATGAGAAAGACGGCCGATGTCTCGGGTACCGTCGAGTTTCTGGAAACCAGCCACCTGATCACGGTCCTGATCTTCGTCGCGACCGTCGCGGCCATCGTGCTGATCAGCTTCGTCGGCGTGAGCTCGGTCAACCTGCCCGTTCTCCCCAATCAGGTTTCCTCCGTCCGGATCACCGCCAGCGCCCCGTTCAGCTACGAAAGTGCGGAGAAAACCCGCATCAATCGCGAACAAGCCCGCACCCGCGTCCCTCGCGTTTACCAACTCGAGTTTACCCACCTTCACCGTTTCCAGACCCACATCAACGAGCTCCTCGGCCAGCTCGATGAGTTCGAAAAGAAAAGCCCCGACACTGATCCCGCCGACAGCCGCCGCGCCGCCCTGACCCCCGTCGTCGAAGCCTTCGACGCCAAAGGCCCTTACCGCGCCAGCGTGGACGACGTCCTCACCTTGGTCAGCGCGACCGATTCCGAAACGCGCTTCAAACTCGTCGAAAACGGCCTCCTCACCCTCCGCGAACTCTACCAAGAGGGCATCCAGGACGGTCGCCTCGCCGGCGGTACCTCCGCCCCCGGCTCCGTCACGATTTTCCAAATCGCGCGCCCCAACAGCGACGTCGTCCAGCGCCCGGTGCAAACCATGGAAGAGGCCCTGACCCTCCTCCGCATCAACCTCACCGCCGAGGGCGTTGGCCGCGACGTCACCCTCGCGCTCTTCCGCATCTTCCGCAACGGCCTCGTGCCCAACCTCACCTTCGACGCCGCCGCCAGCACCCGCCTCCAGGAACAGGCACTCCAGGAACTCCAGCCTGTCACCGTATCCGTCCAGGAAGGACAAACCATCATCGAACCCGGCACCCGCGTCACCGCCGAGCAATTCGAGATGCTCGAAGCTCACCGCAACTATCTCCAAAAAAATCAGGACACCCGCATCGAGGAAGGCCTCCAGCTCTTCGGCCGCATTCTCCTCGTGCTCGCGATGCTCGCCGCCAGCGCCGTCTACATCCGCCTCGAAGACCGCGAAACCCTCCAGAGCAACGGCCGCCTCGGCCTGCTCGCCCTCGTCGTCATCAGCAATCTCGCTCTCGTCCGCCTCACCTTTTGGCTCGGTGAACTCCCCTACTTCCTCCAAGACGCCAACGCCGCCTCCATCCTCCCGTACATCGCCCCGACGGCGCTCGCTCCACTCATCGTCGCCATCCTGATCGACGCCGGCTCCGCGATCTTCATGGCGCTGTTCATCTCGATCTTCACGAGTGTCATCTACGGCAACCGTCTCGACATCCTCGTCATCACCTTCCTCGCCTCGATGGTCGGCATCTTCTGCTGCCGCCAGGTCCGCCGCCGCGGCGATGTCGTCCGCG
>CAMLSH010000278.1 GCA_946482625.1 uncultured Opitutaceae bacterium | reverse complement strand
GCGTTTAACTGCTCGCCACGTCCGTGTTCGTGCACCGCTTGCGAACCGCGTCATCCTCAGTCCTTTCCGCCCACTCATCCCACGAATTGAAGAAAGTCTCCACTCATGATCCCAGCCGCCCTCACTCGTCCAGCCGCCCTCTTCTCGCTCACCTGCGCCCTCGCTCTTTCCTCAACCTCCACCGCCTTCGCCCAGCCCGCCGAAGCGCCCAAAGTCACGTTTCCCCTTCCCAGTCCGAAAAGCACGCTTCAGCAACGCGTCGGACTCACCGACATCGAAGTCGTTTATCACCGCCCCAGCGCCAAAGGCCGCTCCATCTTCGGCGGTCTCGAAGCCTACGGCAAAATCTGGCGCACCGGCGCCAACAACGCCACGAAGCTCTCCTTCAGCACCCCGGTAAAACTCAACGGCACCGATATTCCCGCCGGCGCCTACGAGCTCTTCACCATCCCCGGCGAGACCGAGTGGACCATCATCATCCACAAGGACTCCTCCCAATGGGGCGCCTACAAATACGACGCGAAAAACGACGTCGCACGCTTCAAAGCCACCCCCGTGAAACTCACCGAAGTCGTCGAGACCTTCACCATCGACGTGAACGATATCCGCAACGAATCCGCCACGCTCAACCTCCGCTGGGAACGCACCCGCGTGCCCATCAAACTCGAGGTCGACACCGCCAGTCTCGTCATCCCACAAATCGAAGCCGCCCTCGCATCACCCGCGAAAAAGCCCGCCAGCTTCTACTTTTACGCCGCTCAATTCTACTTCGACCAAGGTCTCGATCTCACCAAGGCCAAGTCCTTCATCACCGAAGCCACCGCCGGCGATAAACCCGCGTTCTACATGGTCCACTTGAAGGCCAAGATCCTCGCCAAGCTCGGCGAAAAAGACGCCGCCATCGCCGCCGCGAAACAGTCCTCCGAACTCGCCGTCGCCGTCGAAGGCCCGCAGAGCGGTTTCGTGAAAATGAACAACGACCTCATCGCTTCGCTGAAGTAATCCCGTCACGCCCCCGTCGATAAACGCGCCCTCCGAGGGTAGGGCGCGTATCCCCTAACACGCCGGAACGAATCCGCCCGCTTACCATCGTCATCGATCTCGCCCACTTGCCTCGTAATCCCGCCACTCAGCTACCCGCTCGTCTCATCAACCTCGGCCCGGCATCTGCTCAATCCACGCTCCTTCCCGCCTCCCGCAACCTCGACGTCACTCCGCCGTCAAGCGAGCGAGCGACGCTTCAGCGGTCTTCCGCGATCCTCCAACACTGAACAACTGATTCCTGATCGCTTCCATTTCGCTTTCGCCACGCCCGCCATTTGCGCAACTCCCACCACTCACGTTTCCGCATGGCTCCATTTTCTTTCCCACACTTCCTGAGCCTTCCGCCAGCCACCGCCTCCTAATCGCGCCCATGCATCACCCGCTCCGGCGGCTGGCCACCCAACTACTCGGAGCCACCGTTTTGTTTCTCACCACGTCTTCCGCGCTCTCCACCGCCACAGCTAGCGCCGCGCCCGCGCCGTGTCTGTCCGCCGGAGAAATTCTCCAGGAGCTCCGCAGCTTTCGCGAACTCGGCAGCGTCCTCTATGTCGCCGCCCATCCCGACGACGAAAACACCCGCCTCATCGCCTACCTCGCGCGCGGTCGCGGCTATCGCACCGGCTACCTCTCCATCACGCGCGGCGACGGCGGCCAGAATCTCATCGGCACCGAGCTGCGCGACGCCCTCGGCGTGATCCGCACCCAGGAACTCCTCGCCGCCCGCCGCATCGACGGCGCCCAGCAATTCTTCACTCGCGCCAACGACTTCGGCTTCTCCAAGGACTACCGCGAAACCCTCGCCATCTGGGACCGCGATCAGGTACTTGCCGATATGATACGCACGATCCGCACGTTCCAACCCGACGTCCTCGTCACGCGTTTCTCCCCGCAACCAGGCACCACGCACGGCCACCACACCGCCTCCGCGATCCTCACTCTCGAGGCCTTCACTCTCGCCGCCGATCCCGCCGCCTACCGCGAAGAACTCGGCCATCTCCCCCCGTGGCAGGCGAAACGCGTCCTCTGGAACACCGGCCCCAGCGGCGCCAGCCGCACCGGACAGGGCGCCAACGCCACCGTGCTCCGCCTCGATGTCGGCGGCTTCAATCCGCTCCTCGGCGAATCCTACGGCGAAATCGCCGCGCGCAGCCGTACCATGCACAAGAGTCAGGGCTTCGGCAGCGTCAGCACCCGCGGCACCACCTACGAACATTTCCAGCTCCTCGCCGGCGATCCCGCCACGACCGACATCCTCGAAGGCGTCGACACCACCTGGAACCGCCTCCCCGGCGGAGCCGCCCTCGGCCCGCTCATAGACTACGCCCTCCAATCCTTCCAGCCCGCCGATCCCGCCGCCAGCGTCCCCACGTTGCTGAAAATACGCGGCCTTCTCGCCGCGCTCCCCACCGACAGCCCCGCCTCCGGCAAACGCGCCCAACTCGACCGCATCCTCACCGCATGCCTCGGCCTTCACTGGGAAACCGTCATTCCCCATGCCGAAGTCGTCCCCGGCGAAACATTAAAACTCCGCCACACGCTCATCGCGCGAAACAACTTTCCCCTCCGCTGGCTCACGACCCGTTATCCCTCCCTTCAGACCGAACTCGCCGTCGCCTCCGACCTCGCGGCCAACGTTTCCCTCAACAAAGAAAACACCCAGCCGCTCCCCGCCACCGCGCTGCTGAGCCAGCCGTATTGGCTCCGCAGCGACGGCACCACCGGCATGTTCGCCGTCGCCGATCCCTCCCTGATCGGCACGCCTGAAAACCCACCCGCCTTTCCCGTCGAACACCTTATCGAGATCGGCGGACAGACGCTCATCCTCGCCGACGAACCCGTCCAAATCATCGACGACCCCGTCAAAGGCGAAATCCGCCGCCGCCTCGACGTGATCCCGCCGGTCTCACTCGGCTTCACCCAAAGCCTCGAACTCTTCTCGCCTAGCGCCGCCAAAACTATCGCCGTCGAAGTCACCGCCGCCCGCGCCAACACCACCGGCACGCTCCGCCTCGAAGCCCCGACCGGCTGGCAAATCTCACCCGCCTCCCAAACATTCGCGCTCGGTGGAGTAGGGGAGAAAACCGCGCTCACCTTCAGCGTCACCCCGCCATCCACCGCCACCAACGTCAGCCTCGTCGCCGTCGCCGATCTCAACGGAATCACCTACCGCAACCGCCGCATCGACATCCGCTACGACCATATCCCGCCGCAACTGCTCCAGCCGCCCGCCTCGATCAAAGCCGTCAGCCTCGATCTCCAGATCCGCGGAAAAACCGTCGGCTACCTCCCCGGTGCGGGCGACCTGGTTGCCGAGAGTCTCACGCGTATAGGTTATTCCGTGACACAACTCACCGGCGCCGATCTCACCTCCGAACGCCTCCGCGCCTTCGACACCGTGGTCCTCGGCATCCGCGCCTTCAATACGCGCACCGATCTCATCCCGCAGCTGCCCGCGCTCTTCGCCTACGCCGAAAACGGCGGCACCGTTATCGTGCAGTACAACACCACCGCTGATCTTCCCAACGCCAAGCTCGCGCCCTACGACCTCAGAATCTCCCGCGATCGCGTGACCGACGAAAACGCCGCCGTCACCTTCCTCGCACCCGATCACCCCGCGCTCAACACACCCAATAAAATCACCCCCGCCGACTTCGACGGCTGGGTCCAGGAGCGCGGTCTCTATTTCCCCAATCAGTGGGACGCCAAGTTCACGCCGCTGATTTCCTGCAGCGACGCCGGCGAGAAACAACTCTCCGGCGGACTCCTCGTCGCGCAACACGGCAAAGGCTGGTTCGTCTACACCGGCCTTTCCTGGTTCCGCGAGTTGCCCGAAGGCGTCCCCGGTGCGTATCGTCTCCTCGCGAACCTCGTTTCTCTCGGAAAGTGAACACCCCTCCTCCCAACTCTCCGACACCGCCCAACGACGAATCCCCCGGCGTCCCCGGTTTCCACACCTGGCGCGGCGTGTACCTCTTCGTGTTCGGCTGCTTCATCGCCGTCGTGATCGCCCTCACGATCTTCTCCCGCGTCTTCGCATGACCCCGAAACGCCCGACACGCCCACCGCTCGTCTGCGTTTTCGGAGCCTTTTGCGGCCAACCCTCTCCCGCGCGACACCCCTTCGCATGAACGGCCTCGATTGGATCGTCCTCCTCGGGACCATGCTTGGCATCGCCGCCTATGGCACTTGGCGCACGCGGCATACCGACAATCTCAATACATACCTCAAAGGCAGCAAAACCACGAAGTGGGGCACCATCGGCCTCTCCGTCATGGCGACGCAGGCGAGCACGATCACCTACCTATCGCTTCCCGGCCAGGCCTACGAAAACGGAATCGCCTTCATCCAGAATTATTTCGGCCTGCCGCTCGCGCTCATCCTCGTCTGCGCCGTCTTCCTCCCGATCTATCGCAAGCTAGGCGTGTACACGGCATACGAATACCTCGGCCAGCGCTTCGACCGCAAGACCCGCCTCCTCGGCGCCAGTCTCTTCCTCCTCCAGCGCGGACTCCAAAGCGGCATCACCATCTACGCGCCCGCGATCATCCTCTCCACCGTGCTCGGCTGGCGCGTCGATCTCACCATCGTCTTCACCGGCTTGCTCGCGATCGTCTACACCGTGACCGGCGGCAGCGCCGCCGTGAACCTCACCCAGAAATGGCAGATGGGCGTCATCTTCGGCGGCATGGTCACCGCGTTTGTCGTATTGCTCGTAAAACTACCGCCCGACGCCACCCACATCGCCGGCGCCATGGGCAAGCTCGAAGCCGTCAACTACGCGCCCGACCTCAAGGAGCGTTACACGATCTGGAGCGGCCTCATCGGCGGCTTCTTCCTCTCGCTCTCGTACTTCGGCACCGACCAGACCCAGGTCCAGCGCTACATCGGCGGCGCCGCTCTCCGCGAGGGACGCCTCGGCCTGATGTTCAACGCACTCTTCAAGATCCCGATGCAGTTCTTCATCGTGATCCTCGGCGCGCTGCTCTTCGTCTTCTACCAGTTTTCCCCGACCACGCCGCTGCTCTTCAACCAGACCGAATGGCGCCGCCAGGTCGATGGACCCAACGGCGCGACCTTCCGCGCCTTCGAGGAAAAACACACCGCGCTCCACGCCGCGAAACAGGAAAAAATCCTCGCCTGGGCCGCCGTCCGCGAATCCGACGACACCGCCCGCGAACTCGCCGCCCGCACCGAACTTCGCGAAGCGCAGTCCGCCTCCGACGCGCTCCGCAAAGAAGCCCGCGACACACTCTACGCCGCCTCGCCCGAAGCGAAGAAAACCCGCGATTCCGACTTCGTCTTCATCACCTTCATCCTCACGCAACTCCCGCACGGCGCGATCGGCCTCCTGATCGCAGTGATGTTCGCCTCCGCGCTTTCATCGAAGGCCGGCGAGCTCAACGCCCTCGGCACCACCAGCACGATCGATCTCTGGCGACACTTCCGCCCGCTCGCGGCGAAAGACGAGGCGCGCAACGTGAGAAACGCGAAATGGTTCACCGCCTTCTGGGGAATGTTCGCCATCAGCTTCGCGCTCTTCGTGAGCTTCGCCGAAAACCTTATCGAGGCGCTCAACATCGT
>CAMLSH010000277.1 GCA_946482625.1 uncultured Opitutaceae bacterium | reverse complement strand
TCGATCACGTGCTGTTTCCACTGCGTCGTACCATCGGATTTCGGCTCGAGCTGCTCCCACCAGTACAACCCCACGCCATGGCCGCGGCCGAAAACGAGATCGATGCGTCCGTCTTGGTTGAGATCTTTGACGACGAACGGGCAGCTCGGGTGCATCGCATTGAGGTTTGTTTCCGCATGATATTTCCACGGCGCCGCCCAGATGTCCCCGGCCGGTCGTTCGTACCAGCCGATCTCGCAAAGAACATCCTCGCGACCGTCGCCGTTCACATCGCCAAACGCGATGCCATGTCCGCCCCCTTCCGCACCGAGAACAAATGCCTTCAGGATAGGCGCGCCTTGGTCAGTTTTATCGAAGCGAAAAACTTCGAGCGGATGCGGTCGCCGGTAGTTGGCGGAGTGCAGCTCGGGCACGCCGTCGCCGTCGTAGTCGTGCATCACAAACATCTCCATCGTCCCGCGCGTTTTCGTCAGCAGATGGGCCTTCCACGGCAGATTCATCTCCCATGGCTTTTTCGCGGTCACCGCGCTGTCGCCGGGATTTTTGTACCAGTAAATGCCATCCTCGCCCCAACCGGCCGCGACGATGTCGGTCCAGCCGTCGCGATCGACGTCGTAAGGATGCACGCTGTTCTCGTGCATGTAATCAGCCGCGAGATGATTGGCTCGATACGACTGCATCGCGAAATCCGGGCCAAAGAAAATGTTCGGACCGCTCACGATATCGGCATGCCCGTCGTTGTTGAGATCGGCGACCGCCGCGTTCTCGTGCGGACCGATGAAGAGGTGGCGCTTGGTCCACGTTAAGTCTTTCGCCGGGGCGATCACGGGCGAATCGACTCCAGCGGCATCAGTGGCCTGCTTCGCGGGGCGTGCGATTCGCGAACGCTCGACAATCGCGGTTGCCCACAGAAATCCGATGACCGTTTCCTTGGCATTCGCGGTTCGCGGAACGGTCACGTAGGCTTCGTAACTCGGCTTCACCGATATCCCGTCTCCTCCGCCGAAGACATCCACGAGCCCCCGCTCGTTGATGCGCGCGAATTTCGTCAACGCATAGTAGCCGTTCGCCACAACGGCTCCGTAGTCCCGGGCGTCAAGCAGACCGAGGTCGATGCCGCGCTGAATCGCATAAACGAACATCCCCGTTCCCGACGGATCGGTCCAATTGCCGGGCGCTTCCGGTTTGTCCACGATCATGAACCAAGCGCCACTCTTCCGATCTTGCGTGCGCTTCAGCGCCGCGGAGAGGCGTAGGTAAATATCCAGTACTTCGGGACGCTTCGAGTGATCCGCAGGCAGGGTCGCCAACGCTTCCACTAACACGAGCGCGTACCAACCGAGACCTTCGCTCCACACCTCAGGAGAAAGCCCGGTCTTCGGATCCGCCCAGTCCTTCAAATCCGGCCGCTCTGTCCACGCGTGGAAATACAGTCCGCTGTCTCCTTTGGCGCCGCGCTGAGCGAAAACGGTTATCTGTCTCGCGGCCTCGTCGTGGCAGTAAGCCGCATCGCCGATCACCCGGCCATACCGCAGCAAGAACATCTGCCCCATAAAGACGCCATCGACCCACATCTGTCCGGTGGTCTTGTTTCCGTGCCAGAACCCACCATCGCTGTTTCGTGGATAGTCATCGAACACGCGCCGGAATTGCGCGGCGGCTTTCTTGTAGCGTTCGTCCCCGGTGCGCTCGTACAACGCGACGATCGAGCTGCCCGTCATCACATTGTCGAGATTGGTCAGCTTATCGCCGTGGAAATCCCCGTCTCCATCGACGAATTGATCGATGTAACGCTGGATATAGTCGAGGTAACGTTTGTCACCGGTCGCATCGTACAGCAGCTCGAACGCGTGAAACGCGTAGCCCTGCACATACGTCCACGGCTTCCAATACGCCTTCCGGTAATCCGGGTATCGCGCCATGAGCGTCTCCGCGACCGCCACCGACCAGAACGTCGGAGCAACCTCAGGAGTGTAGCCAAGCGTCGCCTCCGGAAGACCCGGGTAAGTGCGCGTCGGCCAGGGAGCGTTCCAGTCAACCGGAACATCCGCGCGCGCCGTCGAGGCGAGCACCACGCCTACTCCGAGTAGCCAAGTGATCAGGAAGCGGGAGCCAACGCGCGTCGTATTCATGTCATGATTACTCATCACGGTAAAAGAATTGGGGAATGGAGCGGTCTACCGACAACAGGGGGCGGTCGCCTTCGGCATCGGCGATCAGACAAACGGCTTTCGCCGCCCCTGGCGCGACTCTCGGTCCACTCACATCCTTAAGCATCGTTTTCCCAGACCACCGACACGCGTAAAAAACCGAAACCGCGCTGCGATACAAAGAGTCCCGTTCGTCCGCCGCGATCTCGCCCGGAAGCAAACGCTACGCCCGCCCGGCGCCCGGGAATCGCCCGGGAAAGCAGCGAATAGATCGTAGTATCGTTACCGATACACAATCGCCTTGGACGCCCTACTAACCGTTAGCTTTTAGCGTACTCGCGGCCGGTCGCCCATGGGTGTCCGCTCGACGGTATCGCTCCCGCCCCAGGAACCCGCGGGAAGACGTCCTTTCTCCCATGCACACCCCCTTGAACATCGGCGTCGTCGGCCTCGGCCGTCTCGGCAGCCTTTACGCCCGTCATTTCGCGACCCGCCTCCCCGGCGCACGCCTCCACGCCGTCACCGACGTTCGTGCCGACGTGACCGGCCAGATCGCCGCCGAGACCGGCGCGCGTGCCTGCAAAAGCCACGAAGACATGCTCGCCGATCCCGCCCTCGACGCCGTCGTGGTGATGACGCCCACCAAGCTCCACAGCGCCGTCGTCATCGCCGCCGCCGCCGCCGGGAAAGCTATCTTCTGCGAGAAACCGCTCGCTCTCGATATCGCCGAGGGCCGCGCGATGGAGGCCGCGGTGAAGAAGCATGGCGTGTTTTTCCAACTCGGTTTCATGCGCCGCTTCGATCGCGCATACGCCGTCGCCAAACGTAAAATCGCCGAAGGCGTCATCGGCCGGCCCATCGTCTTCAAGTCGAGTTCACGCGATCAGTTTCCGCCTCCCCTTGAGTACCTCCGCCCCGAAAGCAGCGGCGGCCTGTTCATCGATATGGGCATCCACGATTTCGATCTCGCCCGCTGGTTCATGGGCGAGGTCAAAACCGTCCACAGCACCGGCGCCGCGGTCGCCGACCCGCGCATCGCCGACGTCGGCGATGTGGATAACGCGTTCAGTTCGCTCACCTTCACTTCGGGCGCCATCGGCTCGATCAGCCTCAGCCGCAACGGCGTCTACGGCTACGCCATCAACACAGAAATCGTCGGCACCGAGGGGACGCTCCAGATCGGTTATGATCGCGAGACCGCCCTCCTCGTCATGACCAACGGAAGCATCGCCCACGACACGGTGCCCGGTTTCCTCGAGCGTTTCGACCAGGCCTACCTCACGCAGCTCCAGGACTTCGTGGACAATCTCCGCCTCGACCGTCCAGCGCCGATCACCTGCGCCGATGGTGTCGCCGCCCAAGCCATCGCCAACGCCGCCACCCGTTCACTCCACGAGGGTCGCACGATTGAGGTCAGCAACCCCACCGCCTGAACCGCGCGCTAAGTTCATCAACGCCTCACGCGCCACCGCACGTCTCACAACGCCGCCAGCCAGCCGCCATCTACGTAGATCACATGTCCGTTCACGAAATCAGAGGCCGGGGCCGCGAGAAAAACCGCCGCGCCCACCAGATCGTCGGGCGTGCCCCAGCGACCGGCCGGCGTGCGACTCTTCACCCACGCGTCGAACTCGGGCTTTTCCGCGAGGTGTCGCGTCATATCGCTCAAGATGTAGCCGGGACCGATCCCGTTCGCACGTACGCCATGACGGCCCCACTCAACGGCCATCGATTTGGTGAGCAACTTCAGCCCGCCTTTGGCCGCCGTGTAATTTCCCGTGGTCGGCCGCGTCGCTTCGCTCATCAGCGAACACATGTTGATGATCTTGCCGCTGCCTCGGGCAATCATCCCACGAGCCACCGCCTGCGCCGTCAGGAACGCGCCGGTCAGATTCACGTCGATCACCTCCTGCCACTTCGCGAAATCCATCTCGGCCAACGTCGCATAGCGATGGATGCCCGCGTTGTTCACCAGGATATCGACCGCGCCAACACGCGCTTCGAGTTCGGCGATCGCCTGACGGACCTCGTCCGGTTTCGCCACGTTGAAAAGACATCCATCCGCCTGCACGCCCGCGGCGCGCAAATCGGAGACAACTCCCGTCAGCCTTCCGGCATCGACGTCGTTCAAGACAACCGATGCGCCCGCCGCCGCAAGACCGCGCGCCAGCCGCAGCCCCAGCCCTTGACCGGCCCCGGTAATCAAGGCGCGTCGTCCATTCAGCGAAAACATTTCAGGGAAGTTCATGGCGCTCAGCGTCTTCGTTCTCCCCTCGCCAACAAGCAATTCTCCCGTGACCCGAAAAAATCTAAAGGTTAACCCCTCCACCTCTCCGGGACGGCTTCAACGGTGCCTCGTACGCGGCCCGCGCCGCTCCTTTCCGGAAGGCCGCACGTCCGTTGTCCGCGCCGGATCGATACAGACCGATCCCGCCGAAACCGGTGTCGACTTCAGCATTCGCCGCCTCCGTCAGCGCGCGCGCCACAGTGAAGTAACCACGGGCGAAACCGTGTACGTCCTGCTCGCCGGCGAACTCCATATCGCGACGGGAGACGCCACGTTTCACGCCACCCGCAGCTCGTTGTTCGACGAGGGCCCCTCCACGTTTCACTGTGGTCCCGGTCAAACCCTCGAACTCACCGCCGGTGCGGGCGGCGCCGAGTACGCGGCTATCGTCACGCCGACGGAGAACACCCTGCCCGTGCGTTTCAGCACCGCCTCCGAAGTAGCCTCCGAAGATCGCGGAGCCGGTCTCGCCCAAGGCGCCTGCCGCCGCTGCGTGCGCACGATTTTTGACTACACGAGCCGTCCCGACTCCGGGCTAGTCGTGGGCGAAGTCGTCAACTATCCCGGCCGCTGGTCGAGCTATCCGCCGCACCATCACGCACAGCCTGAGATCTACCATTATCGTTTCACCGCTTCGCAGGGTTACGGCCACGCCGAACTCGGCGACGCCGTCTTCAAAGTCCGCCATGGCGACACCGTCGCGATCCCCGGTGGACTCGATCACGCGCAAGTCTCCGCACCCGGCTACGGCATGTATTATCTCTGGATCGTCCGCCACCTGCCGCGCCGCCCGTACAAAGGCTTCGAGTTCACTCCCGCACACACCTGGCTGCTCGATCCGACGCAGCAGGGCTGGCTTCCCCCCATCGGTACGCTCACATGAAAACCGTCCGCACGACCACCGCCGCCGCCATCGTCCGCTTTCTCCAGGCGCAATACGTTCGCCGCGACGGCGTCGAACACCGATTGATCGAAGGCGTATTCGGCATCTTCGGACACGGCAACGTCGCCGGCCTCGGCCAGGCGCTTGAGGAACACGGCGGCAAAGCTCTCCCCTTCTATCAGGGCAAAAACGAACAGGGCATGGTCCACGCCGCCACCGCCTTTGCCAAAACCCGTCGTCGGCTTTCCACGCTCGCGTGCACGAGCTCCGTCGGCCCCGGCGCAACCAACATGGTCACCGGCGCCGCCACCGCCACGATCAATCG
>CAMLSH010000276.1 GCA_946482625.1 uncultured Opitutaceae bacterium | reverse complement strand
GTCTGCGCGATCGCATTGATGCCGTTTGCGGGAAGACCGTTTTGCCGATTCCACGTCTGGCAGTTGTATTGCTGGAGATTTCTGGACGGATCGAGAGCGAGCGCGACAACGGTTGGCGAAACGAAGAGCAACACCGAGACCGCCAACCTCACAAGACGTTCTAACTGTCGGGGTTTCCCGTTCAGAGGCGTGGGCGGGGGACTCATGGTCGGTGGATAGAACTCACGCAGCGGGCGGAGTTCGCCGGCGCGTGACGGTTTCGGCGGTAGTTTGTTCTCGGATATTTCTCCATGAGGGCCTTCGTGACTGGCTTTTGGGCGGCGGCGTATCAGCGATCGTAGTTGTCGCCAAAAGCGTCGCTCACGATCTGCGCGAGCGACTGGGGTTTGTAGGGCTTGTGAATAAAGTGCGTGCCCGCCGGCGGACGAAACTCTGCGCCGGACACTTCGTTCTCGTAGCCGCTGGTGAGCACCACTTTCAGTGCGGGTTTTTCTCTGCGCAGGCGGGCGGCGAGTTCCATTCCACCGAGCCCATCGGGCAGCACCAGATCGGTGACGAGCAGGGCGATTCTTGCTTGGTGCCATTTCCACACCTCCAACGCATCGATGCCGGAAGTGGCCTGCAAAACGCGATAGCCCTGGCTGCGCAAGACAGCGACGGCGAATTCGCGCACCGCCGGGTCGTCCTCCACCAACAACAAGGTCTCCGAGCCGCTGCGAGCGAATGCCGTTTTTGCGGGGTGCTGAACGGAAGCTTCGAGAGCGGGAGGCGCGGTTGGCAGCAAGATCCGGATACACGTGCCGGCGCCCTCCGCGCTCTCCAGTTCGATCCAGCCTTGGTGCTGCTGCACGATGCCAAACACCATCGCGAGCCCCAGTCCCGTACCCTGGCCTACCTCCTTTGTCGTGAAAAACGGCTCGAAAATTCGCTGATGATTTTCCGGCGGTATGCCACAGCCGGTGTCGCGCACGCTCAGGCAGATGAACTCGCCCGGTCGTGCTTCCGGGTGATGACGTGTGGCGGCGTCGGTGATCGTGACTGGCTCCGTGGCGATCGTGAGCGCGCCACCGTTCCGCATGGCGTCGCGGGCGTTGACGACGAGGTTCATCAAAACCTGTTCCATCATTCCGGCGTCCGCCTCGATCCGGCACGGAGCCGCTGACAGCGCCAGCTCAAGCGTTATGGTCTCACCGATCAATCGTCGGAGCATGTCAGAGAATTCAAAGGCGACTTGATTGAGGTCGATGATGTGACGGTCGACTGTCTGCTTGCGGCTGAAGACGAGGAGCTGGCGGGTCAGGTTGGCGGCGCGGTTGCCAGCGGTGTAAATCTGGGTGAGCGGCCCGATCATGTCCGGCGGCAGCGTCCCGCCATCCAGCAGAAGCCGCGCATAACCGATGACGACGGTGAGCACGTTGTTGAAGTCGTGCGCCACGCCGCCGGCGAGCTGGCCGACTGCTTCCATTTTTTGCGCCTGCAATAACTGCGCCTCGAGCTGTCTGCGTTGCGTGATGTCCGTCGCAACACCGACCGCGTGCTTCAGTTTCCCGGACGGTTCGCGGATGAGATAACACCGGTCCTCGATCCAGCGCTGTGTCCCGTCGGGGCGCTGGATGCGATAATCGATACGGTATTCCTCGCCGCGGGAGAGCTGCTCGCGGGCGGCGATAACCTTCGCGCGGTCCTCAGCTGTGACGGCGTCGATCCACCGCGCGGGTTGCGCGTAAAGCCCGGATAACGGGCGGCCCCAGATTTGTTCGTAAGCCGGGCTGGCATAGGACCAGGCGGCTGTATCCGGCACGGCGATATAAAATACGTCGCCGATGCACTCCGCCATCTCGCGGAAACGTTCTTCGCTCTGCCGAAGCACTTCCTCCGCCTCGCGACGTCGCGCGCGTTCGCCCGCTTCGCGCAATGCGCGCTGCACGACGGACGGAAGCCGTTGGAGCCGCTGTTTGAGCACGTAGTCGGTCGCGCCGCTCTTGAGCAATTCGATCGCCTGCTCCTCGCCGATGGTACCCGAAACGAACACGTAAGGCACCTCGGGACTTTTTGCCTGCGCGAGTGCAAGCGCGGATGCGCCGTCGTACCCGGGCAAGGTGAAATCCGAAAGGATCAGGTCGAACTTTTCCCGTTCAAGGGCAGCGGCAAAGCCGGCCATGCTCGCGGCGTAGATAAATTCACCTGTAGTCGTCGGGCCCTCCAGCGCGGCGCGCACGAGTTCGCGGTCGGGTACGCTGTCTTCTAAATGGAGGATGCGCAGGGTCTTCGTCATCGTCACATGGCGGGCTCTCCAACCAAGGGTAAGGCGCGTAAACTGAAGCATCGGCGTGTGAAACGCGAACGACGCTCCGTGTTTTCAGGCGGGCAGGGTGTAGATGGGGGCGTGTCGCGCGGTCGAGCCCCCGGTTGCGCACCGGACCACTGCTTATTGCCTTGGTCCCGTCGGGCGCAGTTCTTGGTATGCGGATTTCTGCGACGACTCGAAGAGGTGGACTGCGCTGGCGGTGCTTTCTCCAAACGTTTCGCGTACGTTGTCGATGAACGTGGAGTAGATGCGTTCGGTATCCGCGGCGATCGTGCGGTCTCGTTCTTCCCGGCTGCGTCCAACGTACGCCCGGAGCGCGGCTTGGCGGGCGGCGGTTAGTTCCTCCGCCTGTTTCGCCTTCAGCATGAGAAATTTTTGCCGCTTCCCGGCATCGTCCAGCCCGAGTTGATCGTAGAACGGTTCGTAGGCCCGGTCGTAGGCCGCGACGGTCGTGATGATTTTCTCGTTCTTCAGGCGGGCGGCTTCTTCCGGGCTCGGCGGATTGCCCGGCGTGAAGGTCATGACGCCGATCGGTGGCCGGCCGGCCGGCTGCTCAGGCACGCGAGGAAAGGTAAGCCCCTCGGTGAGGGTCGGTGGGGTTTCGCTTGCCGGGGTGGTGTCATCTGATGCGGGTGCGGGCGTTCTTCGATGATCCTCCTTACTTCCTTCGTACTTCCTTCTTACATCCTCTTTAGCCGCGTTCGCGTCGGCTGCACGGCGTGCCGCCTCGTCGTGCGCTTTGCGGATCGCGGTCAATTCTTGTCGTTGCGTTTCAAGCGACCGGTCCCTTTCCCGGATGCGGCTTTCTTGGTAGAGAAAGACAGTCACCGCCACGCAAAGACCTGCGATCATCCATCCGTTGGGTTTATTCATGGGTGAGGGGGCAAGTCCGTCGTTCGTTTGGGGCGGGGCGTTTATGGGAAATCCCCCGCACATCCTCCCAACGGGGTCTGTCCCGCTTGGAGACTCGCAATCGCGACGGTGGGTTCCCACCAAGCGGCGTGATGCGCGAAGGCGTGGAATCGGTTGCAGCGGCGTTGCCGAGTTGGGTTTGTTCACTGGCCCGAGCCTTCTAAAGAAGAGCCTGACAAGACGCGCGTGCGGTTGCTACGGTGCCGGGATGTCTCCCCGTTTTTGGCGCGCTTCGCTTGGTCTCTTTGTTGTCCCGCTGGCCGTTTCGCTGAATGCAGCGGACTCTACAGCTCCCTCCACGGAGCTACGCCTGATCGAGGCGGACCTCGCCAAGGTGCGCGGCCCTTTCAATCGCAAGACCGATCTCTGCGTCGGAGCCGGCCGGGCGAACGAGGGTTTGCGGGCGGACTGGCAGCGGCAGATGGCGGAGGTGCGGCGCGAGTGCGGGTTTCGTTACGTGCGTTTCCATGGACTGCTGTGCGACGACATGGGCGTTTACCATGTGGATGCGAGCGGTCGGGAAATCTACAACTGGCAGTATATCGACGAGCTCTTCGACTCGCTGCTGGCGATGGGCGTGCGGCCGTTTGTCGAGCTCGGTTTCATGCCCTCGGCCCTCGCGAGCGGACCGCACACGATCTTTTGGTGGAGAGGAAATGTTACCCCGCCCAAGGACCCGGCCCGTTGGGCGGCGTTCATTCAGGCGCTGGTCGCGCATTGGACGGAGCGCTACGGTGAGGACGAGGTCGCGCGTTGGTATTTTGAGGTGTGGAACGAACCGAATCTAAAGGATTTCTGGATCGGCGACAAAGGCGGCCGCAGCGACGCTGACTTCAACACGTACGCCCGCGCCGAATACTTCAAACTTTACGAGACCACCGTGCGCGCGGTGAAGGCGGTCTCGCCGCGCTATCGCGTGGGCGGACCCGCCACGGCGGGCAACGCGTGGGTGCCGGAGACGATCGCGTATTGCGCGGCCAACGACGTACCCATCGATTTCGTGTCCACGCATCACTACGCCGTCATGTCGGGTTACCTCGACGCCACGGGCAGCGCCGGCACGGTGATCGCGCCGAACCGCGATGCCATGACGCGCGATGTGCAGGGAGTCCGCGCGCAGATCGCCGCGTCGGAGAAACCGCATCTGGAACTTCACTACACGGAATGGAGCAGCTCCTACACGCCGTTCGATCCCATTCATGATAGTTATCACAGCGCCTCGTTTATCCTCAACAAACTCAAGGGCGTGGGCGATGCCGCGCAGTCGATGTCGTATTGGACGTTCACGGACATCTTCGAGGAGGCAGGGCCGCGCGTGACGCCCTTCCACGGCGGATTCGGTCTGCTTAATTATCAAGGCATCCGTAAGCCGGCGTTTTTCGCCTATCAGTTTGTCCGTCGTCTCGGAGAACGGGAACTGGAGACGACCGATGCCGACGCGTGGGTGTGCGCCGACGAGCAGGGCGGGGTGCAGGCGTTGTTTTGGGATTTCACGATCACGCATCCGGGCCCGCAGATCATCAATCAAGAGTATTACCCGAAAGACCTGCCGTCCGCAGACGCGAAGCCGGCTCGCGTCTGCATCCGGGGAGTGGCACCCGGCAAATATACGCTCACCGCGTACAAAGTCGGCTACCGTGCCAACGACGCCCACACGGCCTACATCGATATGGGCCGCCCCGCCCAACTGACGCGCGCGCAGGTCGCGGAGCTGAAAAATGCCGGCAGCGGCTCGCCGTTCATGAGCGAGACGATCGAGGTGAGCGCGGATCAAACCTTCGACCGGGTTTTTCCGATGCGCGAGAACGACGCGGTGCTCGTGGTCCTCACCAAACGCTAGTCAGTCTGAAGGAATTGCCACAAGAGGGCGCAAAAGACGCAAAAAAGGGACGGTCTCGGTATCAAGGTTGGGTGGCCGCTGGTGTGCTTGGCGCATCGTTGGACAGGTTTATCTCGAGCGCTGTGATCTTCCCGTCGATCACATTGAAGGAGATGGTTCCGACCTGCGGGCCTGATTGAGCGATCATTTGGGAATGATACGACGACTCCAGATCGGACAACCTAGACCCTGACAGGTTGGCCAGTCTGAAACGATCGGGGAAGTTCTCCGCGATGACCTTATGGAGGATTTCGATCTTCAAGGCTTCGATGTCTGCCGTGAAGTGGGTGACCGCCCGGAATTTGCCGCGGTCTTTTGCCTGGATGGCAGCCAGCGCTTTCTCCAAGAGGGGCAAGGCCTCTTGCTTGCCTACCTCCTCCGCTCTTTCCCGCGCCGTGTCAGCGGTCGACAGATAGGTCAGGTAAGCGCCGGCCACCAGCAGCAGGATGAGGACGGCGACTAGGCGTTTCATGGGTTACCACGACTACATGCGCACGGGTGGATCAGGCGTTACTGAGAATGGATAAATGAGCCTGTTGTCGCCGCTAGATGGCGACGTG
>CAMLSH010000275.1 GCA_946482625.1 uncultured Opitutaceae bacterium | reverse complement strand
CGCCGCTTTGTTCGACGTGGGCGCGGGCGTGTTCGAGGAGATTGGTGTAATCGACACCGGCGGGGCAGGCGGTGGTACACGCGAGGCAGCCGAGGCAGTAGCTCATCTCGTCGGCAAAGGCGGGAGTGGTTTCGAGTTCGCCATCGGCGATGGCGCGCATGAGCGAGATGCGGCCGCGGGGCGAGTTACGCTCGCGACCGGTTTCGGCGTAGGTCGGGCAGGTGGGGAGGCACATGCCGCAATGCATGCACTGCTGGAGAACGGAGTAGTCGAGGGACTGAAGCGGAGATTTAACCACAGATTGCACGGATGAACACGGATATGGAGACGGATGGGGGTGATGTTACTTTGTGTCCGTCGCATCGAAGATCTTTCCCGGGTTCAGAAGCCCTTCCGGGTCGAGCGTGTATTTGATCGCCTTCAGTAACGCGTAGGAATTTTCGCCGAGCTGTTGTTTTAAAAACGGTTTCTTGGCGAGGCCGACGCCGTGCTCACCGGTAATCGTGCCACCGAGGGCAAGCGCGGCATCGACGATTTCTTTGATGGCGATCTCCACACGATGCATTTCCGCGGTGTCACGTTCGTCGGTGAGAATGGTCGGATGTAGGTTGCCGTCGCCGAAATGGCCAAAGACGGCGATGTCCAGGGCGTGCGTCGCGGCGATTTGCTGGACGGCGCGGATCATCTTCGCGAGTTCGCTGCGCGGGACGGTGACGTCTTCGAGGATCGTAGTGGGTTTGCGGCGCGCGAGAGCGGAAAAAGCGCTTCGGCGGGCGAGCGCGAGTTGAGCGGCTTCGGCGGCGTCGCGAGCGCGGCGGACTTGGAGCGCGCCTTGTGTGCGGGCGATGTCTTCTATGCGGCTGGCTTCGTCGGCCGCGGCGGCGGGGTGGCCGTCGGTCTCGATGAGGAGCAGGGCCTCGGCATCGTCGGGCAGGCCGACTTTGGCGTAGGCTTCGACGCAGGCGATGGTCTTGCGGTCGAGAAATTCCAAGGTGCAGGGGATGATCTTGGCGGCGATGATCGCGGACACGGTTTCGGCGGCGGCGTCCATCGCGGAAAACGTGGCGAGCAAGGTCTGGCGGGCGGCGGGTTTGGGGAGAAGTTTGAGCAGGACTTTGGTGATGACGCCGAGCGTGCCTTCGCTGCCGATGAAGAGATCGCGGAGGTTGTATCCAGCGACGTCCTTTACGCATTTGTTGCCGAGCCAGCAGATCGAGCCGTCGGCGAGGACAACTTCCAGGCCCATCAAGTAGTCGCGGGTGACGCCGTATTTCAGGCCGCGGAGGCCACCGGAGTTTTCGGCGACGTTGCCGCCGATGGTGGAGATTTTCATCGAACCGGGATCGGGCGGATAGAAAAGCCCGGCGGCGTCGGCGGTCTCGAAAATCTTCTGCGTGATCACGCCGGTCTCGACGAGGAGTGTTAGGTTGCGCGTATCCAGTTCGAGGATCTTGTCCATGCGGAGCACGCAGAGGACGAGGGCGTTTTCCACCGGGACGCTGCCGCCGCTGAGGCCGGTGCCGGAGCCGCGGGTGATCACTGGTGTGCGGTGTTGGCGGGCGATTTTCAGGACGGCGGAGATCTGGGCGGCGTTGCGCGGGAAGACGACGGCGCGGGGAAGTTGTTTTAGTGCAGCGGTGCCGTCGAAGCCGTACGGGATCAGGTCTTCGGGGGAGGTGAGGACGTTGTCGGGGCCGAGGAGTTGCTGGAGTTCGACGAGCACGAGAGCCGATAAAATGGGCGCGCGGGCGGAGGGCGAGGCAAAGCGCGACGGTCTGGCGCAGGCGTGGGCGAGAGGGCGGAAAGTCCTGTCACGGGGTGGCACAGGGCGGTGTCTGTTTTCAGAGGAAGTTCGCGGAGTGCTGGCGTGGAATGGGGAGTGCAATAAGTTATATCCATGGATCTCCAGAAACTCACCGTCATGTCGCGTCAGGCGGTCACCGATGCGCAGAGCGAAGCCCGCCGTCGTCAAAACAACGAAGTAGATACGTGGCACCTGCTGCATGCGTTGCTCGCGCAAGAAGACGGATTGGTGCCGGCGTTGGTGGAAAAGCTCGGGCTGACGCCGAGCGTGTTACTCGTGGCGGCGGAGCGGGAGCTGGAGCGGCTGCCGCGCGTCACGGGGAGCGTCGATGTTTCCAAAATTTACGTCACGCAGGCGGTGCATGAAGTGCTCACGCAGGCGGAGAAAGAGGCGGAGAAACTCAAGGACGAGTTTGTCAGCGTGGAGCACATTTTCCTCGGCCTGCTCGACGTCGCGAAGCCGGACGCGCTGGCGAAGTATTTCAAGAGCTTCGGTATCGAGCGGAGCAAGGTGTTGACGACGTTGAAGCAGATGCGCGGGAGCCAGCGTGTAACGTCGGACAACCCGGAGGCGACTTATCAGGCGCTCGAAAAGTACGGCATCGATCTGGTGGCGCAGGCAAAGAAGGGGAAGGTTGATCCGGTGATCGGTCGTGACGACGAGATCCGCCGGACTATCCGTATCCTTTCGCGTAAGACAAAAAACAACCCAGTGCTGATCGGTGAACCGGGCGTGGGTAAAACGGCGATTGTCGAAGGACTCGCGCAGCGGATTCTACGCGGCGACGTGCCGGAAGGGTTGAAGGAGAAAACCGTTTTCTCGCTCGATATGGGATCGTTGATCGCGGGCGCCAAATACCGCGGCGAATTCGAGGAGCGCCTCAAAGCGGTGCTCAAGGAAGTCAAAGACAGCGAAGGGCGGATCATCCTTTTTATCGACGAACTGCACACGATCGTCGGCGCGGGCAAAACCGAAGGCGCGATGGACGCGGGCAATCTGCTCAAGCCGATGCTCGCGCGCGGTGAGCTGCACTGTATCGGCGCGACGACGTTGGACGAATATCGCCAGCATATCGAAAAGGACGCGGCGCTGGAGCGGCGTTTCCAGCCGGTGCTGGTCGAGCCGCCGAGCGTGGAAGACGCGATCTCGATTTTGCGCGGCATTCGCGAGCGCTACGAGCTGCACCACGGCGTGCGCATCCAGGATAACGCGTTGGTGAGCGCGGTGACGTTGTCGGACCGCTATATTTCGGACCGGTTTTTGCCGGATAAGGCGATCGATCTGATCGACGAAGCGTGTGCGATGATCCGCACGGAGATGGAGTCGGCGCCGCAGGAACTAGACGCGTTGCAGCGGCGTGTGCTGCAACTGGAGATCGAAGAGGCGGCGCTGAAGTTGGAGAAAGACAGCGCGTCCAAGCAGCGGCTGGAGGTCTTGAGAAAAGAGCTCGGCGACACGCGCGGCAAAGCGGCGGCGCTGAAATCGAAATGGGAGAAAGAAAAAGCAGCGGTCGATCGCGTGCGCAAAGTTCGCGAAGAGCTGGAGGCGGCGCGTCTCGAGATGGAAAAGGCCGAGCGCGCGTACGACCTGAGCAAACTCGCGGAGTTGCGGCATGGGAAGATTCCGCAGCTGGAGGCGGAGCTGAAGAAACTGGAGAAGACCGAGGCGAAAACGGAGTTGTTCAAAGAAGAAGTTTCGTCCGAGGAGGTCGCGGAGATCGTGGCAAAGTGGTCGGGGATTCCGGTCACGCGCTTGATCGAAAGCGAGAAGGCGAAATTGCTGCGGCTCGGCGAAGAGTTGCATGAACGCGTCATCGGACAGGACGAAGCGGTGCAGCTGACCAGCGAGGCGATTCTGCGGGCGCGGGCGGGCATCAAGGATCCGCGACGTCCGGTCGGGAGCTTCTTGTTTCTGGGGCCGACCGGCGTAGGGAAAACCGAGCTGGCGAAGACTTTGGCGGAAACGCTTTTCGACAGCGAGGCGGCGATGATCCGCATCGATATGTCGGAGTACATGGAGAAGCACAGCGTGGCGCGGCTGATCGGCGCGCCGCCCGGCTATGTTGGTTACGATGAAGGCGGACAGCTCACCGAGGCGGTGCGGCGCAAGCCGTACGCGGTGGTGCTTTTCGACGAGATCGAGAAGGCGCATCCGGACGTATTCAATGTGTTGTTGCAGGTGCTGGACGATGGACGAATCACCGACTCGCAGGGGCGGACGGTGAACTTTAAGAACACGATCATCATCATGACCTCTAATCTAGGATCGCGCTTCCTGTTGGAAGGCGTGACCGGCGATGTGATTCCGGAAAGCGTGCGAGAGAGCGTGATGGCGGAATTGAGAAAGGCGTTCCGGCCGGAGTTTTTGAACCGCATCGATGAAACGATTCTCTTCAAGCCGCTGACGTTGGAGGAGATCACGCGCATCGTGGACCTGTTGCTGGTCGATCTGAACAAGCGCATGGCCGAGCGGAGCGTAACGGTGTCACTCGACAAAAAGGCCAAGGAATGGGCGGCTGAGAAAGGCTACGATCCGGTATTTGGCGCGCGGCCCTTGAAGCGTTTTCTGCAGAGGCAGATCGAGACGAAGCTGGCGCGGGCGCTCATCAGCGGGGAGATCCCCGAGGGCAGCGCGGTCACCTTTCGTGTGAAGAATGAGCAACTGGTACTGGGGTGAGGCCGGACGTCGCGGGATGTCTTCGATGAATTCGAACCAAACGTGGGTGGCTCCTCACTTTTCTCCTTTGCCCGCGAGGGGATTTGTCCGTGAATTTTCAGCCACGCATGCCGACCGAACCCATTCGCTTCTATAACCGACACACCCGCGCGATCGAAACCGAGGAGATCTACGGCGAGGGCTGGCTGCGATTCGCTTACGAGAACCCGGTCGGCAAATTCTTCGTGTGGCTGATGATCAAACGGGCATTGTTCTCGCACGTGTACGGGTGGCAAATGAGCAAGCGGGTCAGTGCCGGCAAGGTGCTGCCGTTTATCATCAAGTACGATCTGGACGTCACCACCTTCGCCAAGTCGCCCTACGATTTTAAGAGCTTCAACGAGTTTTTCTACCGTCGTCTGAAACCGTCCGCGCGTCCGATAGACGCGGATACGCAGGTAGCCGTTTTCCCGGCGGATGGGCGGCATCTGGTGTTTCAGGACGTGGACCAGGCCGATGGGTTTTACGTGAAAGGATCGAAGTTTTCGCTGGCTGAATTGTTCGGCGAAGACGCTTTGCCGGAAGAACAGCGCGTGCGCACCCGGACGTTTGCAGGTGGAGCAATGGTGATTTCGCGGCTGTGCCCCGTGGACTACCACCGCTTTCATTTTCCTTGTGGGGGCGTGCCGGGAAATGCGGAGAAAATCAAAGGGCCGCTTTATTCGGTGAGCCCCATCGCGCTGCGCAAGTGCGTGAAGTATCTGGTTCAGAACAAACGTGTGATCACGTTGATCGAGTCGCCGGAGTTCGGTGCGGTCGCGAGCATCGAAGTTGGGGCCACCAATGTGGGCAGCATCGTGCAGGTTTATCCTCCGGGTCATCCGATGCAGAAGGGCGAGGAGAAGGGGCTGTTCAAGTTTGGCGGCTCCTGCGTGATCACGTTGTTCCAGCGCGGACGGATCGTCTTCGACGCGGATCTGGTGGAGCAAAGCCGCCAGCACATCGAGACCTATGCGTGGATGGGCGAGCGCATGGGCGCGGCTCCGCGCAATTCGGCGCTTGCCTGAGGAAATGCGGTGACGGCAAAGTCCTTTCTCAACGCGTTTCGCGCCCATGCCCGGGTGGTGGAATGGCAGACACGAAGGTCTTAGAAGCCTTTGCCGTAAGGTGTGCAGGTTCGAGTCCTGTCCCGGGCACCATG
>CAMLSH010000274.1 GCA_946482625.1 uncultured Opitutaceae bacterium | reverse complement strand
CTCTCGCCATACTTCGCGACCAACGCGGAGAGCCAGGAAGCCATTCTCGAAGACGCTTACGTCCTCATCCACGAGAAGAAGATCTCCAACCTCCAGGAGTTCCTCCCGATCCTCCAAGCCAGCGCCAAGACCGGCAAGCCGCTCCTCATCATCGCTGAAGAGGTCGAAGGCGAAGCCCTCGCTGCGCTCGTCGTGAACAAGATTCGCGGCACGCTCAACGTCGTCGCCGTCAAGGCTCCCGGCTTCGGTGATCGTCGCAAAGCCATCCTCGAAGACATCGCTGTCCTCACCGGCGGCAAGCTCCTCTCCGAAGACCTCGGCATCAAGCTCGAGAACGTTTCCATCGCCGATCTCGGTCGCGCCAAGCGCATCGTGGTCGACAAGGAAAACACCACGATCGTCGAAGGTTCGGGCAAGGGCTCCGACATCCAGGGCCGCGTGAAACAGATCCGCCGCCAGATCGAAGAAACCACCTCCGACTACGATAAGGAGAAGCTCCAGGAGCGTCTCGCGAAGTTGGCTGGCGGCGTGGCCGTCATCAACGTCGGTGCAGCCACCGAGTCCGAGATGAAGGAAAAGAAGCAGCGCGTCGAAGACGCTCTCCATGCGACCCGCGCGGCCGTTGAAGAGGGTATCGTTTCCGGCGGCGGCGTGGCTCTCCTCCGCACTGCGAAGGCGATCGACGCGGTCACCGCGACGCTCGAAGGCGACGAGAAACTCGGCGCTCAGATCATCCGTCGTGCAGTTGAAGCTCCTCTCAAGCAACTCGTGTTCAACGCCGGCCTCGAAGGCGCGGTCGTTGTGCAGCAGGTGCTCGCGAGCAAGGGCAACAACGGCTACAACGTCGCGACCGGCGAATACGTCGATCTCGTCAAGGCCGGTGTCGTCGATCCCACGAAGGTCACGCGCATCGCGCTCCAGAACGCTGCGTCGATCGCGGGTCTCCTCCTCACCACCGAAGCGATCATCACCGACGCTCCGGAGAAGAAGGAATCGGCTCCCGCGCATCCTCCCGGCGGCGGCATGGACTACTAAGTCCAGGCAGCTCAGACGCTGACGAACGAGCTGTTTCAACGCTCAAAAAACTTCAAGGCGCGCTCCGAAAGGGGCGCGCTTTTTTTGCGGGCAGGTGCGGACGACCGCGGTTGAAATTTCTGATGTAGGCGGGGTGACCTCACCCCGCTTAACGCCGATTTGCGGACTGGGCGAATGCGGGGTGAGGGCACCCCGCCTACATCACTTTGATCGGATTCGGAATCCGTCGCGGACGCGGTTACTTCGCGGCCGTGGCTGTGGTCGCGGCGGGCAGCGCGGGCTTGGCGTATTTCTTTTCGAAATACTTTTTGAAGATCGTCCCAGCGACAGGCGCAGCGAGGTGCCCGCCGCCGTATTCTTCGCCGGGCGCGGTGCCTTCAAGAATAATGGCAACAGCGATCTCCGGGTTGTCGTACGGCGCGAAGCCGATGAACCACGCGTAGTTCAAGTTTCCTTTGAACTGCCCGCCTTCGTACACCGCCTGCTGCGCCGTTCCGGTTTTGCCGACGATCTTCTCTTCCTGAAGATTGAAAGGGGGCAGAGAGAGTTTTTTGCCGCTGCCGGTCAGCACGCAACGGCGCATACCGTCCAGCAAGGCCGCGTATTGTTTCTGCGTGAGGTCGATGGACTCGGTTTTTAGGCGAGGGTGTTCGGGATCGTGAAGAAGCGTGGGAGGCGTGTGTGTTTCACCGCGGGCAACCGAGGCGACGAAGCACGCCATCTGGAGCGGAGTGACGCCGAGTGCGCCTTGTCCGATCGAGTAATTGGCGGTTTCGCCGGGCACCCATTTTTGCCCGCGGACGCGCTGCATCCATTCGGTGGTGGGGACGAGCATGCGGCCCGTTTCATGGGGCAGTTCGATGCCGGTGCGGCGATCGAGGTGGAAACGGCGGGCTTCGGCGGCGAGGCCGTCGGGGCCGACCTTCAGGCCGTAATCGTAGAAGAACGTGTTGCAGCTTCTCTCGATCGCCATCGGAAGCGTGATCGTGCCGCGGGAGGCATTGTGGTTGTTACAGACGAAGGCCTTGTTGCCGACCATGTAGGTGCCGGTGCACTCGACATGCGCGTTGGTGGGATCGATGTGGCCGCTGCGGAGACCGGCGATGGAGGTGAGGATTTTGAACGTTGAACCAGGCGGATACACGCCGCCGATCGCGCGATTCGTCCACGCTTTGCTCTCAGTCATCTCGGCTGCGGCGTCGAGGGTGAGGCGCGGAGTGAAATTATTGAGGTCGTAATCGGGCGCGCTGACGAGGACGAGGACCTCGCCGGTTCTCACGTCGATGGCGACGGCTGCGCCGGCTTGGGGCATTCCTTCCTCGTCGTAGCCTTTGATGGATTCTTCCGCGGCCAGCTGGAGATCGATATCGAGACTGGTGGTGACGTTTTTTCCCTGCGTCGGCAGTCGGCGTTCGATGGGTGGCTCCTGGCGGTAGCCGGAAGGATCGACGCGATAGATGGCGCCGCCAGGCGTGCCTTGCAGGACGTTGTTGAAACGGGATTCGAGGCCGTCTTTGCCAATGGTCCCGCGCATTTTAAGCGTGGCGAGACCCTTCCCGGGAAAATCGCCCTCGTTGAGTTCGTCGTGAGCGAGGACGTAGCCGAGCGTGTGCGCGGCGGCGTTTTTGTAGGGATACTCGCGGGTGCTGGCGGCGTAGATCTGGATGGGCGAGTTGACGTCGAGCTGCTCGGTGAGGCGGGCGTATTCCTCGGCGGTGAGTTCGTCGGCGATGATGTACGGAAGCAGGAGCTGGCTCGCGAAGTGGCGATTGAGATTGGAGGCATCCACTTTCGCACTACGGCCGGTGATTTTGTTCACCACATCCATTTTCTTCTGGATGACGCTGTAGCGGGCGATGAGTCGGAGCTGGGGATAGGACGGGAGGTCCTTGTCGTCGTTGGCGAGGTAGTTTTTGCGGATGCGGCGGACCTCGTCGTTGAACTCCTTGCGGAGCTCGTCGAGGTTGACGGCGGCGTAGAAACGGGCGCGGTTTTTGACGAGGAGGCGTCCTTCGCGGTCGTAGATGTTGCCTCGCGGGCCGGGGGTGAGGATGCGGCGTTGGTTCTGTTGTTTCTCTTTCTCGTGATACTCGTCGCTCTTGATGAGCTGCTGGTAGGCGAGACCGCCGATCAGGATGAGGAGAAGTGAGGCGACGGCGGGATAAAAAAACAGGATGCGAAGGTCGTAACCTTTGTGGGATTCGACGAGGCTGCTGGAGCGGTCGGCGGTGCGTTCGGACATGGCGGGCGTGTGCGTTTACAGCAATCCGCGTTGCTCGCGGCGCAAGCTGAGTCCCGCGAATTCGAGCGCCTGTTCCTGAAGTGCAAAAAACCAGCCGGCGGCGACGGCCACGAAAAGTTCGGAGAGGAACAGATCCAGGATGATCGCCGGCAGTGCGGCGAACGGCGCGGGGTTGCGCACGATCAAGCCGGCGGTGAGGACCAGGAAGATCGCGGCGTTGGCGATGAGCGCGACGAGGGTGCCGAAGAAAACTTCTTCGCGCGGAAAGCGTCCACGCACGTGAAAGATAGCCGTATGTGCGGCGAGAAAAAGAATGGCGTGAAGCCCGAAGTGAACGGGCGCGCCGGCATCGCACCACAGGCCGAGCAGCACGACGATTTTCCATCCATCGCGATAGGCGAGACGCAGCGCGGGGAAAGTGACCAGCAAGCCGCCGACAAAGAGGTTCACGTGCCAGTCGGAGAGATAGTGATTGAGCTGGCCGAAAAGGGTCCAGAGTAGCACGCCGCAGACGAGGGCGACGAAGATGAGCCGGCGCGCTGTCATGGGGTTCTTTGCGGGACGAGCACCGTGACCTCGGTCACATGAGCGAGCCGCGGGTCGATTTCGACCTCGCCGGATTTGAAGAGGCCGTCGGAGCCGGGTTGAAGTCGGTTGATTTTCCCGATGACGAGTCCGGGCGGGAAGGTGCCGCCGAGCCCGGAGGTGACGACGCGTTTCGGCGTGGCGGAGTTGGCGAAAACATCGAGCGGGACAAACTCGATGCGCCCGCCGAAAGGCCCAAAGGCTTCTTTGCTCGCGCCTTGGTAACTGATCGGGCGGGTGTCGCCTTCGAGCGTGGCGGCGAGCCGCAAGCCGGGTGTGCTGATGAGATCGACTTCTGAGGTGTAGAAACCGACCTCGGCGACGCGACCGACAACGCCGCCGACAAATATGACCGGCGAGCCTTGGGTGATGCCGTCTTTGGAGCCTTTGCGGATGGTGAGACGTTGCCACCACGTGCCGAAGTTGCGGCGAACGACGCGGGCTGTTTCCGGGCGATAGCCTTGGAAAACGGGAAGTCGGAGGAGTTCTTCGAGGCGCCGGATCTCGCCCTCGAGCGCGGCGTTTTTCTGGATGGCGAGCTCGTAGGAGGCGTTGAGACGGGAGAGCTGCTGGCCGGCCTCGATGAGTTCGTTTTTGGAGCGGGTGCGCAGCGCCCAGAAGTCCTGCAAGTCGCGCACGGTGGAGGCGGAGACCTCGATGGGGGCTTGAAACTCGAAGAAGGAAGCGCGTGCGAAACGTTTGAACGCAGCGGGGACAAGCAGCCAGGCGGCGATGATGAGGCCGAGGAGGGCGAAGGGCTTGGCTTGATCGAAGCGTTTAGCGGGCACGAGAGGCGGAATTTCAGAGGGTAGGGCGCGTTATCCTTAACGCGCCGGTTGGACTTGGTCAGCAGTCCAGACGAATGGCCAGTGAAAGGGTTCCGAAACAAGGCCGGCGCGAACTGGATTCATGCGGATATAAGCCGCTTTTTCGTCAAACGATTTCCCGTCGCGCAAGCGGTGGTCAAAAAATCCGGCCTGCCACTGGATCGGGATTTGTTTTGCGATGAAGCGCTTCCAGTCGCGGATCGTGCCGTCCATGCGGTGATTATCGTGAAATGATGTCAGCGCGTGGAGGTGGTCGGGCATTGCCAAAAAAAGGCGGGTCCAGGCGCGACCGGCAACGGCGTAGTGGCGCCACGCAGAAGTCATCGTTTCGAAGACCGCGGGATGAGCGAGGGAGTTTTGGCGGCGGTCGGCACAGCAGATCGTGATGAAGAAAAGGGCGCCTGACTCGACCCAGGATGGAGTTTCGTGTGGCAGTCGCTTGCGGGTTGGATGAGGCGACATGGGGATTGGAGTCCAACCGGCGCGTTAGGGATAACGCGCCCTACCCTCGGAGTTGAGACGTTTGGGGTAGCCGGCGCGGACCACGGAATCGCGGTCGCACGACTCAGACGTTCTGCATCACCCAGTTCAGGTCGTTGAGGACGGCGCCGGTGCCGTTGGCGACGGCGGAGAGCGGGTCGTCGGCGACAGTCACGGGCAGGCCGGTCTTTTCGCTGAGGAGGCGGTCGATGCCGCGGATGAGCGAGCCGCCGCCAGCCATCACGAAACCGCGGTCAACCAAGTCGGCGGAGAGTTCGGGCGGGCAGCGTTCGAGCGTGGTGCGGACGGCGTCCACGATGGCGGCGATGGTGTCGCTGAGCGCTTCGCGGATTTCCTGCGAGGTGATGTGGATCGTCTTGGGGAGACCCGCGACGGAATCGCGGCCTTTGACTTCGAGGGAGAGTTCTTCGTCGAGCGGGTAGGCGGAGCCGATCTTCATCTTGATCTCTTCGGCGGTGCGCTCGCCGATGAGGAGATTGTAGGCGCGCTTCATGTAGTT